>JBFMCT010000069.1 GCA_040754375.1 Actinomycetota bacterium | reverse complement strand
CGATGGTGGCGCCGCCAGCGGCGCTGGCGGCGTGCCGCGACGCCGGCCCGCGGCGGCCGGCGGCGGCCCCGGTGCCCCTCGACGTGCCCGGCTACCGCTTGGCCACCTCCCGGCGAGAGGGGGCCGGGGCCGGCCCGTAGCCTCCATAGCCATAGCCGTAGCCGTAGCCGTCCTCGCCGGTGGCCCCGTTGAGCACGGTGCCCACCACCGGGGCGTCCACCTGGGCCAGCAGCTCGGCCGCCCGCCGGGCCTCGGTGCGGGCCGTGACCCCGGCCACGCACACCAGCACGGCGGCGTCGACGATGCGGGCCAGCACCAGGGCATCGGTCACGGGCAGCACGGGCGGGCAGTCGATGAGCACGATGGCCCCGCCCGCCCCGGCCTCGGTGAGCACCTGGCTGGCCCGGCGCAGCGACAGCAGCTCCGACGGGTTGGGCGGCAGGGGGCCCGAGGCCAGCACCCGGAGCCGGTCGACCCCCTCGACGGGCTGGAGGGCCTGGTCGAGGGTGGCCTCCCCGAGCAGGACCGACGTGAACCCCACGGCATTGGACAGGCCGAACAGCTCGTGGGCCCGGGGCCGGCGCAGGTCACAGCACACCACCACCACGGGCACGCCCGCCCGGGCCAGGACCACAGCCAGGTTGGCGACGGTGGTCGTCTTGCCCTCCCCGGCGCTCGGGCTGGTCACCATCAGGCGGCGGACGGGCCGGTCCAGGGACAGGAACTGCAACGACGTACGCAGCGTGCGGTAGGCCTCGGCTACCGGCGACGAGGGCTCGGTCAGGGCCACGGGCGGGGCCGCTCCCCCACCCCGGGGCTGGCTGGTGGCCGCGTAGGGGACAACCCCCACGGTAGGCAGGCCGGTGGCCTCTTCGAGGTCGTCCTTGGTGGACAGGGAGTCGTCGAAGTGATGGCGCAGCGACGCCAGGCCCACCCCGGCCAGCAGGCCCATGACGGCGGCCAGGGCCCCGTTGCGGACGGGCCGGGGGGCGAAGGGCTCGGCGGGCACGGCCGCCCTCGAGACGAGCTGGGCACCCCCGCTCTTGAGGGGGGCCTCGACCTGGATCTGGTCGAGGCGCTGGCGGAACAGGGCCTGGGTGGACACCAGCGCCTGGCGCTGCTGGGCCAGCGCGGCCCGGCGGGCCTCCCTCTCGGCCGCCGGGGCGTCGGCCACCTGGCGGTCGAGGGCGTCGATCTGGCCCTGGAGGTCGTCGACCTTGGACTGAACCTCCTCTCCGGCGCTCTGGAGGTCTTCGACGGCTTGGCGCTGGCGGAAGGCGATGAACGCCTCGGCGTAGGTGTTGGCCACCCGGGCGGCCCGCTGGGGGTCGGTCGACTCGGCCCTGACGGCAACCACGTCGGTATCGCCCACAGGGGCCACCCCGACGTCGGGGGCCGACCCCAGCTCGGCCCGCACGGCGTCCTTGACGGCCTCGCTGCGGAACACCTCGATCTCGTTGCGCACGGCCCGGGCCGGGTCGAGGCGCAGGGCCGCACCCTGGTCGAACAGCGACTCGGTCGTCCGGGGCTGGAGCAGGAGCCGGGCGCTGGCTTCGTAGACCGGGGTCTGCAGCAGCGACAGCCCGGCCGACAGGCCCACGGCCACGACCACGGACAGCACGAGGGTGCCCTTGCGGCGGCGCAGGACGGCCAGACGGTCGCGAAGGGTGACCTCGGGCGGGCTGGCCACGCGCCGATCGTACCGGCCGCGACGGCCGGTCAGAGGCCACCACCGCCGGCCCGGGCCGGTCCCACGGCTGCCACCCGCCCAGGGGACGCCCGCCCCCCGGTCCCCGGCCGCCGGGCCAGGACCACGGTGGCAGACACCCCCAGGGCGAGGGCCACGGCCAGGTCGACGACCGCGCTGGAGGCCAGGAAGTAGAACTCCGACAGCACCCGGAAGGTGCCGTTGTAGAAGGTGGCGGCCACCACGATGGCCAGGGCCGCGCCCGGAGCGGCCAGCGCCGGGGTCAAGAGGCGGCGCAGCTTGACCAGGCCCCACCCCGCGAACAGGCCCGAGACGGCCGAGAACATGGCCACGCCGGCCCACCCGAACGACGCGTAACCCCAGACCGGGGCGGGCAGGCGCAGGCCGCCGGCCGCGAAGTCCCGCAGGTCGCGAAAGCCTGTCAGGGTGGACAGGGCGTAGGTCGACGGGTCCCACTCGCTGGGGCCCAGGGACAGACCGGCCAGCAGGGTCCGCCCGTAGGTCGGCTCCCCTCGGGCCTCGAAGCCCTTCAGGAACCCGATGTGGTCGCGGATGTCGGGCGAACTGTCCGCCACCCGGTCGGCCACCGCCTGGGGGCTACCGTCTCCCGGGCTGACGAAGGCGAGGCTCACCAGGGTGCCCACCGACAGGGCGCCGGCCGCCAGGGTGGCGATGACCCACGGCCGCCAGCGCCGCTCGATGGCCACGGCCAGGGCGAAGAGGAACGGCCCCGAGAAAGCCGAGTCACGGCTCAGCGAGACCACCAAGGCGACCACCAGCACGGCCGCCAGGGCCAGGTCGGGCCAGCGGCGGCGCCGGTACCAGACGGCCAGGACCACCGGCAGGGCGGCCGACGCGGCCGCCAGCCCGAACCGGTAGAACAGCGCACCCCGCTCGAAGGCGGCCCGGTAGGCACCGACGCCGAACTTGGCCGACGTGCGGTCGGCCGCGAACAGGGGCACGTAACCCATCACCGCGAAGGCCAGCACGAGGGCGCCCGCCCCGCCCAGGCCGATCCACCGGGCGCGGGACGAGACCAGGTCGACCACCCGCTCGCCCATGGCCCGGGCGAACGTGAGCGGCACGCGGTTGGGCGAGCGGGCCCCGACCTGGGCACCGAGGGCCAGCCCGGCCAGGAAGGCCACGGCCCCCACCAGCAGCACGTCGCCGTAGAGGGCCAGCACGGCGTGATCGAACCGGCTGGCGGCCAAGGTGGGAGCCAGCGGGACGAGGTAGACGGCGACGAAGGTGCCCGCCCCCATGTACGCGAACACGTTGTCGCGCCGGCACCACACCAGCACCGGCCCCAGTGTGAGGGCCGCCAGCGCGAGCACGACCTGAAGGGTCGTCACCGCGTGCTCTCGACCACCTCGAGGAACCGCTCAGCCAGGTCGGCGGCCGACGGGAGGCGGGCTCGGGCCGTGCCCGCCAGCCGCTCCTGGTACTCGGGGCCGCCGTGCCGGGCCCGAGCGGCCGTGCGGTCGATGGCCTCGGCCATGGCCGTGACCGACGTGGCCGCGAAGGGGAACACCTCCCCAGGTGCCACCGACGCCGCCACCTCGGGCAAGGCGCCGCCGTCGCTCACGCACACGGGCAACCCGCCGGCCAGCGCCTCGGCCACGGGAAGGCCGAACCCTTCCTCCAGCGAGGGCTGGACCAAGAGGCGGGCCTGGCCCATCAGCTCCTCGAGCACGGGCCCCTCGCACCACGGCCTCACGTCGGCGAAGCGGCGCTGGTCGGCGGTGAGCGAGCGTTCGAGGTCGGCCGTCTCGGCCGGTGAACCTCCCACCATCACCAGCCGGCCGCCGGCCGCGCACATGTCGGTGCGGGCGAAGGCGTCGACGAGCCGGGCCAGGTTCTTGTGGGGGGCGAACCGACCGACATAGACGGCCGTCTCGGTGGCCGCCGCCACCCGCCGGCGCTCGAGCACCCGGTCGGCCCGGGCCGTGTCGACGGGCAGGGGCATGACCGCGATGCGGCGTTCGTCGACCCCGAGGTCGCGGGCTATGCAGCGCCGGGAGTACTCGCTGATCGTGAGCACCACGTCGGACACGGCCGCCACCCGGCGCAGGTAGGCGGCCCGCGCCGCCCGTTCGGCCCCGCTCGGGCCGTGGCGGAGCTGGATGGTGTCGAGCACCCACGTCACCGCCCGCACACCCCGGAGCGGGCGCTGCTGGTGCATGAAGACCGACAGCCGGGCGGGCGGCAGGTCGAGCCACGCCCGCTGGCCCCGCCACTGCCGGGGGTCGCGGTGGTCGACCCGCACGTCGCTGCCGGGCCAGGCCAGCTCCGCCACCTCAGCGGGGCCCCACAGCAGCCACGGAGTGGGCGGCGGCCGCTGGCCCAGGCCCTCGATCAGCGAGCGGGTGACCCGCCCGGCCCCCCAGATACCCAACCAGCGGCAGTCGAGCACCACGTCATGGCCGCCACCGGGCGCCGAACGCCGGGCCGGCCTGCTCCGGGCCAGGGCCGCGCCGGGCCGGCCCCCGTCGGCCCCCGGTCCCGCCCACCGGCCCGAGCCACGGCGGCCGGCGGCCCCTCCGTGGCCCCCGGTACCGGGATCGGGCCCGGCGCCGCGGTCTGCGTCGGGGTCGGGGATGGAGCGGCGGCCGGAGCCTGGGCCCGGACCGGGGCGGGCGCCGCGGTCGGGGCCGAGGTCGAGGGCCAGGCCCCGGGCGGCGGCCGCCGAGACGACCCAGTCCTGCAGCTCGGCCGTGAACCGGTCGGCGGAGAACCGCTCGGCGTGGGCCCGGCAGGTGGCCGGCGAGGGAGGCGAGGCCAACACGGCGGCCAGGGCCTCGCCCATGGCCCGGCGGTCCTGGGTGGGGGCGAGCGCGCCGGTCACGCCGTCGGCCACCGTCTCCAGGCTTCCGCCCGCGGCCAGGGCGACCACCGGGGTGCCGCACGCCTGCGCTTCGACGGCCACGATCCCGAAGTCTTCCAGGGGCGGGAAGAGCACGGCCCGGGCCGAGCGGTAGAGGTGGCGCAGCTCGTCGTCACCGGGGTTCACCACGAACGTGACCGGTGCCCCCAGGTCCTCGGCCTTGGCCCGTAGGGCCGCCTCCCCGGGCCCGGCACCGGCCACCACCAGCGGGAAGTCGAGGTCGGCAGCCACCTCGATGGCCAGGTCGAGGCGCTTGTAGGGCACCATGCGCGACGCGGCCAGGAAGAAGTCCTGGCGCTCCACCGTGGGGCACGGGCAGTAGAACCCGGTGTCCACGGGGGGGTAGACCACCCGGGCCTCCCGCCCGTAGCAGCTCTCCACCCGCTCGGCCACCGCCCCCGAGATGGCCGCGAACTCGTCGACCCAGCGGGCCGAGCGGCGGTCCCACCGCCGCAGGGCGGCCGCCGGCAGGGTCCGGCCCAGCCGGCCGGCCCGGCCGTCCACCTCGGCCAGCCACACGTAGCGCATCGGCGTGTAGCAGTAACAGAGGTGCAGGGCATCGCGGGCGGGGCCGAACCCCTTGGCGCAGGCGTGGCTGGAGGTGACGACCACGTCGTAGGACCGGCCGGTGGCATAACGCCAGGCCAGCGGCATGAGCGGGAGCTGGGCGCCCCGCCGGGCCCGCAGGGCGGCCGAACGGTCGAGGAACGTCGTCGACACCCGGCGCCCGCCCAGCTCGAAATCCACCGCCGGGTCGACGGTCAGGGCGTAGAGGTCGGCGGCCCCGAAGGCGGCCGCCATCGCCTCGAACGTCTTCTCGCTCCCCGAGCGGCAGGCCAGCCACTCGTGGCACAGAGCCAGGGTGGCGTCAGTCAACGCCTCGCCGGCTGACGACCGCTAGCGGGGTACGGGCCACGATGGCGACGTCGAGCCACGGCCCGCAGTTGGCATGGTAATGGGAATCGATCTCGGCTCGCTCGGGAAAGGCGATGTCGTTGCGCCCCTCCACCTGCCACAACCCGGTGAGCCCCGGGCGCAGGGCCAGGTAGGAGCCGACGTGGTCGCCGTACTCGTCGAGCTCGCGGCTGACCACCGGGCGGGGGCCGACGAGGCTCATGTGGCCGGCCAGCACGTTGAACAACTGGGGCAGCTCGTCGAGGCTCGACATGCGCAGCCACCGGCCCACCCTGGTGACCCGGGGGTCGAGGTGAGCGGGGATCTTGTAGCCCCCGTTGACGTACCACTCGTCCAGGCCGCCGTCCTCACGCAGGCGCTGCTCGGCGTCGGCGTGCATCGTGCGGAACTTGAGCATGGCGAACGTGCGGCCGCCGTAGCCCACCCTCTGCTGGCGGAACAGGACGGGGCCCCGCGAGGTCAGGGCCACCACCAAGGCCACGACCACCAGCGCGGGCACCAGCACCACGAGGAGCACCAAGGCCCCGACCACGTCGAAGGCCCGCTTGCCCCGCCACGCCCCCGCGGACCGTCCCGACGCCGTTGCCCCGCCTACCCGTCGTGAACCTTGCGATCCAACCGCCGGATTAGCCAGAGCCATTCCCGTCCTCCAGTTCTGGGCCCCATTGACAACGCCCCAGCCACTGCTCGCCGTCGGCAACATCGCGTCCCCGCGCGACCCGGCTGACCCCAGCGTCGAACCGGCCTCTTGCAGCCCCGCCGGCTGCTCCAGCCTGGAACCTCGGCCTCCCAACCCCTGCCACCCCCTCCCGGGTGACCGAAACGACCGAAGCAGCCCGAAGATAGCAGCGCCGCGCCCCGCCCGGCACGTCCGGCGGTTACGGCCCGACGACGGCTACATGAACGTTGCCCCGACGTACGGGCTCGAGCAGGTGGCGGGCTCGGTCGGCAGGCGCATCGCGGTCCACGACCTGTAGTGGGGCGGGGCGGCCCGGGCTACTTGCGGAGCACGGCGACCACGTTGGCGGCCGGGGCCAGCCGGCTGAGGAAGGTCATCTCGTAGACGTCCTGGGCGGCCCGGCCGGAGTTGACGAGGGGCTCGACCACCCGGTCCCACACGAACCAGCGGCCCTTGCCCAGCGTCGTGTGGAACTGGATGGCGGCGTAGTCGACGGCCGAGAACGAGAAGTCGAAGTAGTAGGGCCGCCGCCACGCCTCCTCGCCCGCTCCCGCGAAGAAGTCGAGGGTGCGCACCGAGTAACCCCGGATGTGGGTGGGGTCGACGTAGAGGTTGCGGGACGTGAAGTGGACGGTCGACACCACCACCAGGCCACCGGGGGCCGTCACCCGATGGACCTCGCGCAGCGCTCCCACGACGTCGACGTGTTCGAGGACGTCGCGGCACAGCACCACCCCGAAGGTGGCGTCGGGGAAAGGGAGGGGTTCGTCACCCAGGCTGGCCACCACGTCGACCCCG
The DNA here is from genome assembly GCA_040754375.1 of Actinomycetota bacterium. Classification (NCBI taxonomy): domain Bacteria; kingdom Bacillati; phylum Actinomycetota; species Actinomycetota bacterium. Next base: position 2,537 of record JBFMCT010000069.1, on the reverse strand, counting down.
GCGATGGCGGCTACGTCGAGGTTGACGAAGCCCGGCCGGCGGTCGGTGCCGCTGCCGAGGTTGAGCCTCGGCCGGTCGGCCACCGCAGGCCCGGCCACAGCGATGGCGCGGTCGAGCACGCCCTGGAGGTCGACAGGCATGGGGGGCATCATCGCCCATGCAGCGGCGCCGTCAAGGGGGTTCACCAGGTCGTCACGCGCCGTTAGCCCGGCCGCTACGCTTCGGCCACCTACCGGCTGGAAGACTCCACAACGGGCTGGGCCCCGCAACCCCCGTTCGCGAAAGGACCGTCAGCACATGCGGCCGGCTACCCAGCAATCTCTGATCGACACCGGCCGGCGGCTGTCGTCCCACCTGCCCGGTGCATGGGACCGCCGGGCTCGTGAGCTGGCCAAGATCGCCCTCAACTACCGTGGGGCCCGGCGGCTGGCGGCCCGCCACGTGCAGTTCGCTCTCGTTCGCCACGGCTCGCCCATGCTGGTGGTGCCGTTCGGGCCTGGCCAGATCGTGGTCGACCCGGCCGACGAGGAGGTCGGGCGCACGGTGTTCATCACCGGTGGCTACGAGCGTGAGCACATGGCCGCGGCCGTGCGCCACCTTCGGGCGGCCGGCCGGCCCGTCGACGGCAAGGTGTTCGTCGACGCCGGGGCCAACATCGGCACGTCGACGCTCGACGCCCTGCTCCAGTTCGGCTTCGCCCGGGCCGTGAGCTTCGAGCCCGACGCGGCCAACGCCCGCCTGCTCCGGCTCAGCGCCCAGCTCAACGACCTGGGGCCTCGCATAGAGGTCCACACCGTGGCCCTCTCCGACCACGACGGCACCGTCGGGCTGCAGCGCAGCCACTCCAACTCCGGCGACCACCGGGTGGTGGCCCTCGACAGCAACGGCCACAACGGCCAAGGCCCCCCGCAGCCGGAGGGCGAGACCGTTGAGTGCCGGCGCCTCGACTCCTACTTCGGCCCCGGGGGTAGCGCGCCCGGCGACGTGGGCCTGGTGTGGGTGGACACCCAGGGCCACGAACCCCACGTCCTGGCCGGGGCGCCGGCCCTGCTCGGGGCAGGTGTGCCCTTCGTCGTCGAGTACTGCCCGTGGGTCCTGCTCGAGGGCGCGGCCGCCCTCGAGGCCCAGATCGCCGACCACTTCTCGCTGGTCGTGGACCTGCGCGAGGGCGCCGAGCTGGTCCCCGCCGACGTCCCCCGCCTGCGGGCGCGCTACGCCACCCGGGGTTACACCGACCTGCTGCTGGTGCCGTGAGCACGGGCAACTGCTACGTGTGCGAGGGCACCACCCGCCCCGAGAGGGTGGGCCAGCACGACATGACGGTGTGCTCGGTATGCGGGTTCGGCCAGGTGGTCGAGGGGGCCAACGTCGAGGACTACTGGGCCCGCTCGGCGGGCACGGGAGCCGACACCGAGCTGGGCGAGAGCTACTGGGCGGCCCGCACGGGCGTGTTCCGCAGCGCGCTGGCCCACATGGCCCGGGGCGGCCGCCCGGGCCGGGTCGTCGACCTGGGCGGCGGGGTGGGCTGGTTCGCGGCGTGCGCCCTGGAGCAGGGGTGGGACGCCTACACCGTCGACGTGTCCGAGCACGCGGTGGTGGCGGCCGCCGCCCGGGTCGGGCCGGACCGCTCCCTGGCCGAGGCACCGGCTTCGTTCGAGGGCACGTGCGACCTGGTGACGCTGTGGTGCGTGGTGGCCCACGTACCCGACCCCCGGGCCGTGCTGGCTTCGGCCCTCACCCTGCTCAAGCCCGACGGGCGCCTGCTGCTGACGACGCCCAACTTCGCCTTCCAGCGCCGCTACGCGGCGGTGGCCGCCCGCCTGGGCCGCCCCGTCGACCTGGTGGCCTCCGACCACCTGCTCAACTTCACCCCGGCGGCCGTCGACCGGGCCCTGGCCGACGTGGGCGCCCGCCGGTCGGCCTTCTGTTACTGGGGCATCACCGAGGACTGCCTGCTGGAGCGGCGGCTGGCCCGCTGGCTCGTGCCCGCCAAGCGGGCCTGGAACCGCACGGCGTGGTCGGCCCACCGGGCGGGCTTACCCCTGCTGTGCTCCGAGCTCCAAGTCGAGGCCGTCCGAGCCCCGTGACCGACGCACTGGTGCCGCTCACGATCGAGGACGGCCCGCTCCGGGCACCGGTCACGGCACCGGCGGCCGCCGGCCGGGGACGGCGGGCCCTGTGGACCTTCGCCACCCAGGGCCTCTCCAGCGGGTCGAACTTCCTGCTCACGCTGTTCGTGCTGGCCGCGGCCGGGGCCCGCGAGTTCGCCGTGTTCGCCGTCTGTCTCACCGCCTACCTGCTCACGCTCGGGCTGGCCCGCTACGTGATCGGCATACCCGTCCTGCTCCTGCACGCCCCGCCCGGCGGCGACCAGGGCGGGGCCGGCGACCGGAGCGGGGTGGGCGACCGGGCCGCGGTGGGCGACCGGGGCGGGGTGGGCGACCAGGACCGGGCCGGTACCGGCGACCAGGACCGGGCCGGTACCGGCGACCTGGGCGGGGGCGGTACCGGCGACCAGGGCGGGGCCGGGCGGGCCG
>JBFMCT010000068.1 GCA_040754375.1 Actinomycetota bacterium | reverse complement strand
CCCAGCCCGCGAGTTGGGGTGAACGAAACGCATGGGCAGATCTCACGGCCTCCGCTGGGCAGTTCTGATGGCCACGACCGGGCAGTTCCGCTGGCCGCCTATGGGCAGGACGAGATGGCCCTTGACACCATGTCGCTCGTTCGTCAGGGTTGCCGAAACGAGGCGGATCAAGGAGAACTTGGCCGCCTAAGGCCCATGCTGACCACGAGGGCGTCGAGGTCGAGCGTCGAGATCCGTGCCCGGGCCCGGGAGTCCCAAAGGTCGATCGCCGGCGGACGCCATCCAGTCGTCGGGGCACATCCGGGCCGCGGGTAGGGACATCGCCAGCTCGGCTGCCAGGGCTGTCTTCCCGCTGCCGGGAAGGCCGGTGATGACGACCAGGCGCCCCTTCTCGTGGGCTCCGTCGTTCGCACGCCGTGCGCCGTCTCTACCGCCGAGCTCGCTCATCGCGCTCCGCCGCCGCCGTCGGAGCGGAGGACCTGGCCATCGAGACCGAGGCGACGGAGCCGTCGTGGGTGTGAACCACCAGGCCCGTTTCGCGGCGCAGGTCGAGCTCGAGCCGTTCGTCAGGCGGCACGAGATCGGGGCTCGCACCATCTCGCGTTGGGGGAGGTCCCGAGCTACTTGCTCACCTCGCAGCCTCAGGCCGTCGGTCGTCTGCTGTCCCGAGCGGTGAGCGCCTTCAGCTGACCCCGGAGCGAAACTCGGTTGCCGGCGCGGGCCGGGCGAGCGATCGTTGAACGTGGGCGACGACCGGCGGCATCAGGAGCACCTCGTCGTGGGCGACGCGTTCGGCAACGTCCTCACCGCCTGCGATGCCGCCGGCGCGGCCCAGGGGGCGGCCTTCGAGGTGATCGAGCGTTCCGACGGGTACGTCCGGGCGACGGACGCCGCCCGCTACTTCGCACCGCACGACCAGTGGGGGCCGACTGCCCGGTTCGCCTGCGACCAGGCCGTGGGCCGCACGCTGGACATCGGTGCCGGCGCGGGCCGGCTCGCCCTCGCACTGCAGGGGCGAGACCGCGAAGTCGTGGCCCTCGACGTCTCGCCCGGTGCGGTGGCAGTGAGCCGGCGGCGGGGCGTCGTGAACACCTTCAACGGGACCGTCTTCGACCTGGCGCGGACCAGCCCCGAGCCGTTCGACTCGTTCGTGATGCTGGGCAACAACCTCGGGCTGCTGGGCGGGGCCGACCAGGCCCCGGAGTTCCTGGCTGCCCTGGCCGCCATGGCCCGCCCGGGTGCGCGGATCGTGGGCGAGACGCTCGACCCCTACGGCACGACCGATCCCGACCACCTCCGCTACCACGAGGCCAACCGCCGGCTCGGGCGCCTGCCCGGCCAGTTGCGGTTGCGGGTACGCGACGGCCAGGTGGTAACGCCGTGGTGGGACTACCTCTTCTGCACCCCCGAGGAGCTCGGCGCCGTCGTCGCGCCGACGCGCTGGGTGCTCACCGACAGCTACCGCAGCCCGTCCACGGCGGGGGCCGCGGGGCCGGCCTGGCCCCCGGGCCAGTGGGTGGCACTGCTCACGCTGGGCGCCTGAGCGTCGTCCTCGAAGGCACGGGCGCCGATCCCGTACAGCTCGGCATACAGCCCGCCGGCCCGGCACAGGTCGGCGTGCGAGCCCTGCTCGACCACCCGGCCGCCGGCCAGGACGACGATGAGGTCGGCCATGCGCACGGTCGAGAACCGGTGCGACACGAGCACGGTGACGGCCCCCCGCTCGGCGCCCGCATCACGGGCGGCGGCCGCATAGCGCTCGAACAGCACGTGCTCGGCGTGGGCGTCGAGGCCCGACGTGGGTTCGTCGAGCACGAGCAGGACCGCCGTCGACCCGGCGGCGGACGTGGCCGCGTACCAGCGAGACGGCGGGTGCCACCACCTGGCCAGCGATCAGCACCGCCCCCAGGGCGGCGACGGCCCGGTAGGCCTCGGCCGCCTCGGCCGTGCCACCGCCGGCGGACAGCGCGCCGGGGACGGTCCCGATCAGCCAGCCGGTGACGGCGATCTCGGCGGGAACCAGCGCGGCCTGGACGGCGTAGCTCGATACGAGCACCGCCACCCACACCCGCCCGCCCGCCGGCAGCAGGCCCACAGCCGGCGCCGCGACCGCCACCCGCCCGAGTGCGCCACGGGCTGATCATGAGGTAGCGCCGGCCCTTGCGGCAAGGGCCCCCTCGGACGGTAAAATGGGGACTGACGCGACGGCCGGACCGTTACGGTGTCAAGGTGGCCCTACCGGCGGCGGAGACCGACGAACGAGAGCTCCTGCTGTCGTGGCTGCAGTTCCTTCGTGGCTCGGTCCTGCGCAAGGCCGAGGGCCTGACCGAGGACGAGGCCCGGTGGCGACCGGAACGCAGGCTCATCTCCATCGCCGGGATCGTCAACCACCTCGCTCACGTCGAGTGGCGGTGGATCGACGGGACGTTGCGCGGCGAGCCCGTGTCGAGGAGCGAGGACGAGTTCACGGTCCCGCCCGGGCGCCCGCTGGCCGACGTGGTGGCCAGCTACCGGGCCCGGGCCGCCCGTACCGACGAGGCGGTACGCGCCGCCAGCCTGGACGATCCCTGCCACCACCCTCGCCACCCTGGGATCACCCTGCGGTGGGTGCTGCTTCACTTGATCGAGGAGACGGCGCGCCACGCCGGCCACGCCGACTCGACGCGCGAGATGCTCGACGGGACCGTCGGCGTGTGACCTGGGCAACAGGTGCCAGGGCGTCGGGCACGGCGGGAACCGAACTGGTCTCAACGGTGGATGGGCGAAGGTCGGCGCGCCGGCGCCACGCCAGGCCTAGGTTGCGCCTGTGGCAGAGGCGGCGAAGACGCCCGGGCGGGCCACGATCTACGACGCGTTCCGGCAGCCCCCGACGAGTTGGCGGCCGTCGTCGAGGCGCCCGTGCCGGCGGGGCCGACGAGTTCATCGCCCTGCTCCCCGACGGCTACGAGGCCCAGCTGGGGAGGGAGTTCGAAGGGGGCGCCGAGCTGTCGGTGGACCAGTGGCAGCGGGGGGCGCTGTCGCGTGCGTTATTCCGCGACGCGCCGTCGCTGGTGCTCGACGAGCCCACCGCCGCATTCGACGCCCGGGCCGAGCACGAGGTGATCGAGCAGGCCTGATGCCGGCGGGTCAAGGGCTACCGCTCCCCCGATTTCAAGCCCGCGCGCGGCCAGATCAGACGGCTCGGGCGACGTACTCGGCGAAGAACCCGTCGGCGGAGTAGATCGCCTCCTCGACCCGCAAGCCGGTCCTCTCCATCATCGGCTCCAGCAGCCAGGTGAACGTCGAGTGCTCGTCACGGACGTGTTCGTCGATGTCGGCCCGCACCCATGCGTCAGCTGTCTCTGCGGCGACCGGGAGGGTCGAACGCCACCGCTCGATCCGGTCGCTCATCTCCGCCGGGGCGAAGGAGTAGGCGACGTCGAGCAACCGGAGCACGGCGCCGGGGCGAAGGAGTTGTCGGATGCGGTGCAGCGCCATGGCCTTCCAGGCGTCGCCGAGGTGGTGCAGCGCCCACCGGGAGTACACGAAGTCGACCGGGTCTCCTTCGTGCTCGTAGGTCAGGAACCCCGCCTGGACCACATCGACGTTGTCGTGCCCCGCGGCTGCGAGCTTCGCCTCGAGCCGTTGGACCATGAGCGGTGAGACGTCGACGGCGACCACGGACCGGCAGTGCGGGGCAACCGCGAGGGTGAACTGGCCGGTGCCGGCACCGAGGTCGATCACGGTCGAGCGAGCGTCGAGCCCGAGCCCGCCGAGACGCCTGACCTCCGCCGCCGCGTCGGCGTCCTCCTTCTGGTCGTAGCGCGCCACGTGGTCAGCGTCGACGTTCTCCCGCCCGGCGTGGCGAAGCTCGTCAGGGGCCCACGCCGGAGGCCAGGCGCCATCGGGGGCCCGGCTCATGACGTCGAGAGACCCATCACCTCACCGTAGGTGCTGGCGCGACGCGCCATCGAGGCTCCGTGCGCTCACACCCCGGATCATCAGGACGCAGGGATCGCAAACCGGCATCGGGGGCCTCTCGATCTGGCCAGGCGACGGTCGAGGGTCGCAAGCGGCGCGTCGAGAGACTCCGCGAGGGCGACGTACCACGCGTCGTAGGCGCTGACGCCGCCCCGGAGCTCCCAGACGCGGTTGGCGAACGGCTCGTAGGCGAAGAGGCCGATCCGCAGCCCTAACAGGTCGCCGTGGGCCAGCGAGGCCGAGTCCGCCGAGACTTCGCCTGCGGCGACGGCCCTTCGCAGCACGTTGGCCACTTCAACGGGCAGGAGATGCGGGGCCACGAGGGCGTCGGACCCGAGCATGGACTCCGCCCACCGCCCGTCGGCCCCGCTGTCGACGAGGGCCGCCACCACCAGCGACGCGTCGACGACCAGGGTCACCGACGGTCGGCGTCTCGGTGCCGGAGGACCCGATCGGCGGGCAACTCGCTGCCGGTGCGCTGCTTGCGCTCCCGAACCCGTGCCAGCAGGACATCAGGGTCGGGGCGGCGCGAGAGCTCGATGAGCTCGCTCCGCAGGTACTCCTGGAGCGACCGCCCGCTGATGGCGGCACGGGCCGCCAGCTCGTCGCGCGCTTCGTCCGGCACATCGCGGATCGTGATCGAGGCCATAGATGCATTGTGCTGCTTAGAGAAGCGTTATGCAAGCGGGGCACCATCGGCACGGGCACATGCGGGCAGGCACAGTGCCGCCTTCCGAGCAGGCGGCGATCGAGGCCGGAGCCGCCACGGAGGTCGGCTCCCCCGCCGGCGGGTGACCTTCCTGGCCGTGGCCACCGTCCGGGACGACCGCCGCCCCGAACCCACTGGCGCGGTGAACACCATGGGTGGAACATGGCGGGCAGCGATGTCCGCCGCCGTCCAGAGACCGGCAAGGGTCAGATGACCAGTCCGCGCGAGTTCGGATCGGTCGTCGCGGTCGTCGCCGACCACGTCCCGGCGGACACCGATGTCACCTCGTTGGAGGTGGCCGGGGCCAAGGGGCACTGGCGCCTCACGCTGCGCATGAGCACCCCGGGACGGGTGATCGGCCGGCATGGCACCACGGCCGACGCGCTCCGCTACGCCCTGGCTGACCACCTCGGCGACCCTGGCCTCAGGCTCACCATCGAGGAGGCGCCACCACCGGGCGACGGCCCCGCCCCTGCGCCGGCTGGCGACCGTGAGCCCCGCGGCCCGAGGCCCGAGGCTCCCGGTAGCACGCCCTGGGCCGGGGGATGATGCGCCCGGCGCCGCTGCTGCTCGTGCTCGACGAACCCACGGCCGCCCTCGACGCCGAGACCGAGCACCGCCTGTTCGAGGGCTACGCCCGGGCCGCCCGGCGCGCCGGCGAGGCGGCGGGCACCGTCACCGTCCTCGTCAGCCACCGGTTCTCGACCGTGCGCATGGCCGACCTGATAGTGGTCCTGTCGGGCGGCCGGGTCAGCGAAGCCGGCACCCACGCCGAGCTGACCGCCCTCGGGGGCATCTACGCCGAGCTCTACGGCATGCAGGCCCGCGCCTACCGCTGATCCGACCTCAACCGGTGGGAGGAGTGGCCTCCGGGGTCGCCGAGCCATCGACGCCCTCGAAGCCATCGAGCTGGAGCGCTACCCGACGCATCCCCTGATGAGGCGAAGCTACGAGCTACGCGCCAACATCACCGCCTACGAGGCGACCTACATCGCCCTTGCGAAGATCCTGGGTTGCGCGCGGCTGACCGGCGACGATCGACTCGAGCAAGCCCCAGGCCTCGTGCGTGGTCAGAGCCTTGCGGTAGGGCCGAACTCATTCTGAAACGGGTGCGCTGGCAGGAACCGCCGGTTCGGTCCGGCTGAAGGCGACCGTTGATGCCGAAGTCGCCCGGCTCGGGGGGCTCCGGTCGTTCTGCATGGTGCGACGGTCGGAGGGCCGGCCCCGCCCTCGGGGCGCGCGCCCTCGGCGCCGACCAGCGCCGATCAGCAGCTCTGGGCGGTCAGGCTATACAACGGTGACCCTCGGGCATACAATAGGCGGATGACCGCCAACACCTACGTGATGACCGTGTCCCAGAACGGTCAGGTGTCGATCCCGGCCGAGGCCCGTGCTCGCTGGAACACCCGGCGGGTCGTCGTCGTCGATCTCGGCAACCGCGTCGTCATGCGCCCCCTCGGGGACGAGCCGATCCGAGAGCTGGAAGGCAAGTACAAGCGCCGTGGGCCGAGCTCGGATCGTGCCCGTAGCCAGGCGCGCGCAGACGACAGCGCACGCGCCCGATCACGTTGACGGTTCTCGACGCCTACGCCGTGCTCGCCTTCCTCAAGGGTGAAGCCGCCGCGCCTGAGGTCCGCGTGCTGCTGGCCGGAGGCGACGCTTCACTGACCTCGCTGGGCGTCGCCGAGGTGATCGACCACCTCGTGCGCATCGTCGGTGCCGACGAGGAGGACGCTGCGCTCGACGTGGCGCAACTGGGCCTGCTGGACGGCATGGCGGTCGACGCCACCCTGGGCCTAGCAGCTAGTCGGCTCCGGGCTCGCCACTACCACCGGAGCCGCTGCGCGGTCAGCCTCGCCGACTGCGTCTCCGCCGAAGCCGCCCGATCTGGATCGAGGCCCCTCGCCACTTCCGACCCACACCTCCTCGACGTGTGCCATACGGAGGGCGTCGGGGTCGTGGTCCTCCCGGCGACGAACGGCTCACGCTGGGCCCCCCCTTCGCCGTAGCTCGTCAACAGCGACCTCATGGCCCACGTGCGCCGCACCCATGGGCTCCATGCGAACCCGCAGGGGTGCGGGGTGTCTCCGACGACGAATACGACGACATCCTCGGCGAAGGCCAGTCCGACGAGGAGGAGTGGCTGTGGGAACACGACGAGGCTGAGCGGCTGCGCGAGTCGAAGGGGTCGGACCCCGCTCAGCGCGGCGCAGCCGGGCCAGCTCGAAGCGCTGATGCAGTGGCGCCGAGCTGGCGGGCGAGCAGCGCGGCGGCGCCCTTCACGATCCACCCGTCGTCGACCAGGTACAGGCGCTCGAGTAGCCGGTCGTAGGCGATCTGGCGCTGGAGCTGTGCGAGCGTCCAAGGGCCCTCGGTCGCCAGGTTCTTGAGCCGGTCGGTGAGGGCGCGGCGGAAAGCGGCGGGGCTGGCGTAATGACGCGGCATCGAGTCGCTCACGGCGCCGACTCCTTCGACCCGTTGCCCCTGGCGACGTGTGCACGGGCCTCGTCCATCCACCGCCCTGCGTCAGGATCGCCTGTGCGCCTCGACCCGGAGCTACGGCGTGCTCTCGACAGACGCGCCAGCGCCGAGGACACAACCGCCTCGGAGATCGTGCGCGAGGCGCTCCGCCGCTACCTGAAGGTCAGCTGAATCACTCCTTACCGCGGCGCGTCCGTCCGCTGGCGCAGTCCCTCAGGGCATGGGCTCCCCGGACGCTCGTGCCGCGCCTCCCGCCGGGGGATCCCCATGTGGGTCAAGCTGTAGCGGGCCCCGGTGGCGGATCCCCTTGCGGCCTCGGGTCGAACCCTCGAGCAGGTCCTCGACGACTATCCCTACCTCGAACGAGCCGATTTCCTGGCCGCGTTGGAGTTCGCTGCCGCGGTCGTGAACGAGCGTGAGGTGCCCCTTGTGCGCCCGGCGTGAGGTTCCTGCTTGACGCCAACCTGTCGCCCCGGCTGGTCGTCCTGCTCTCGGAGGCCGGCTACGACGCCGTCCACGTAGGTGAGCTGCACCTGTTGAGTGCGCCGGACCCGGTGACCTTCGACCGGGCTGCCGCCGACGGCTACGTCCTCATCACCGCCGATACCGACTTCTCGATGCTCCTGGCCTTGAAGGAGGCCGCCTTGCCCTCGGTGATCCTCTTGCGCCGGGTCTCCGAGCTCTCGCCCGAGGAACACGCACAGCTTCTGGTCTCCAACGTGCCGGCGCTCACAGCGGACCTCGACCGCGGCGTCATCGTCTCACTGAGCCCGGCTCGACTGGGCGGCCGTCGTCTCGACCCGCTGCCGGAGAACTGCCGGGAGTTGGTCGAGTTCGGTCACGATGTGCTCACGTACCACGGGCACGCTGGTCCGGCGACATCGCATCGAGTTCTCGGCGGTGATCACCTTCGGTGCGTCGGCTCGGCCTCGGTCTCCTTCTTGGTGCGGAACGCGCCTGCGCCACCGATGCGTTCCACAGACGCCATCCCGCCTCCGCCGGAGTCCGGTCACCGCCGTTGACCTGGGCTTTTGTGGTGGTGTGGTGGTGGTGGTGCGCCCCCAGGGACTCGAACCCTGAACCCGCGGATTAAGAGTCCGCTGCTCTGCCAGATTGAGCTAGAGGCGCTTGGGGTGACCGAGGGGACTCGAACCCCCGACTTCCAGGACCACAACCTGGCGCTCTAACCAACTGAGCTACGGCCACCACGTTCCGGTCGTTCAGTCTGGCACAGCCGCGAGCGCCGTCCGGCGAGTTGCGCCGGCGCCCGTGCACGCCCCGAGCGGGTCTGGGAAGATCCCCCCATGGCGAACGGGGCCGAGGTATACGAGGTAGGCGACGAGGTCGGGATCGGGGTCCAGTTCGGGACACCGGACGAGCCCGTCGACCCCCGCCAAGTCGAGGTCAGGGTGCAAGGGCCAGACGGGCGGTCCGCCCACCTGGCCTTCGGCAAGGACGAGGCGGTGCAGCGGGTCGCCCCCGGGGCGTACCAGATGGTCGTCACGGCCACCGTCGCCGGCCGGTGGAAGTACCGCTTCGTCGGCATCCGCCCCAACGGCGCCCACGAGGGTTACTTCGACGTGTTCGACCTCGCCTCCGGATAAACAAGGGCCGGCAGGGGAGGCTGGCCGTGGCGGGTCAAACGGTTTGATCACCCGACTCGACGGTACGGCTGATGGTTGGACGCGAAGACGGCAGGTGAGGAACAACCGTCAAAGGAGCCTTCGAACGCGTAGTGGACGAACCTCCGCGATGCGTTCGTAGTCACGGTCGACGTGGAGGACGCCGAGGCCGTGGTGTAGCGCCGTCTCGGCAATGAGGAGGTCGGGGATCGGCGTGCGATGCCACATCCCATGGTGGTGCGCAAGGTCTCGCTGCAACCCCAGTGCCCGATCGAAGATGTCGGGCGGCGGGGCAACCATCTCGAAGCCGCCGTGCAGCTCGATGTTGACGGCGTCGTAGTCCCGCGCTGACCGGGCCGAGAAGAGCTGCTCGAGCTCCCCAACCGGACAGAGGAACAGCGTGCCCAGGAGCTCATCGAGCTGGGAGCGGCCCTCCGGGTCAGTGGCTCTGGCCGCCGCACTCTTGTCGACGAGCCAGCCTCCGGCTATCGCCACATCTCGTCCGACCTCAGCACCGCGATGTCAACGCGGGCGGCGAGACCATCGAAGTACCGCCCTTGGCGCGCCGCCCGCTCCTCACGCTCGTCCTCGGCGCCGTCGGCAGCACGTCGCAGAGCCTCCTCCACGGTGGCCCTTGTGGTCGTGTCCGTGGCCATGAGAAAGTCCCCACTTATGGCCAGCTGAGGTCCCCGCTGGTGGCCACCAGAAGTCCCCACCCCTCGCTGAGCATCCACCCGTGAAGTCCCCCGGCCGGTGACGGTGGCGGTGT
>JBFMCT010000067.1 GCA_040754375.1 Actinomycetota bacterium | reverse complement strand
TGGGCGGGGTGGCGGCTGTGGGTGCGGCCGGGGTGGAGGGTGCGGGTGCGGCCGGGGTGGAGGGTGCGGGTGCGGCCGTTCCCGGGGCTGGGGCGGGTACGGCGGAGCCGGACGCGGGGGCCGGCGGGGCTGCGGACGGGCCGGGTGAAGGTGCGGGGCCCGGAGTGGGCTTTGCGACGGTGCCAGGTGCAACTGGGGCAGGGCCCGGGCCCGACGGAGTGGCGGACGTTGGGTGGGGGGCAGGTGGCTGTTGGGCCGGCGGTGTCCCGGGCGGTGGCGACGTCTGGGCGGGCGGCGGCGGGGAGGAGGGCGTAACGGCGACCGAGCCGGGCGTGGGGGACGAGGCGGGTGCCGGGGGCGGGCTCGGCGGAGCCGTGCCCGGTCCGACCGGCGGAGCCGGGCTCACGGCCTGGGCGGGGGTCACGGCCTGGGCGGGGGTCACGGACTGGGCCGAGCCGGAAATCGCCGAGGGCCTGCCCTGAGCCCCGCTCGGGGCGCCGGGCGGGGGGACCGGCCCGGGAGGGCCGGCCGCGCCCTGGACCGTGGACGGGAGTCCGGCGGTGCCAGGCCCGGGAGGCGGGCCAGAAGCCGCGGCGGATCGTGACGAACCGTCAGGGCCCGGGTGGGCCGGAGGCTGAGGACCAGCGGTACCCATGCCGGGGCCAGCGGGCGCGGCCCCAGCCGGCGATCGCTCGCCGGGTGTGGAGGAGGGGGCCGGTGTCCCCGAGGCGGCAACCGGGACCGCCGACGGAGCTGTCCGTCCGGGCAGTGGCGCGGGCGGCAGTACAGGCGCGGGTGCGGGGACCGGCGGCGGTGGCACGGGTGCGGGGACCGGCGGCGGTGGCACGGCCGCCGGCACCGGTGACCTGGGCGCGCCCCCGGCCGAGGTGCCACCACCGGACGGCCCTAGTGCGACCTGGGCCGTGGCCTCGTCCGGCTGTCCCTCGGCAGCCGGTGCGACGGGCGCAGCCGGCTCGCCACCACCCGCGGGTTGCGGCCCGCCGGCCCCCGGGGCGGGCTTCAGGACCAACGGGCTCGGGTCAGCCTGGGTGCCGGCTAGCTCCAGGAGGCCCTCGCCTGACCACTGGGCCACGAGCTCGGTCGGGTCCTGGTCCTCGACCAGCGGCCCCCACACGTCGAGAGGATCGAGCCCGCCGGCCGCAGACCGGCGTGGACCGGCCCCCGCGGGCTGCGGCCCGGCTTCGGCCTCGCTCTCGGGGCCCCACAGGTCGGGGGCCGCCATGCGCGGGCCCGACGTCACGGTCGTTGCCGGGGGGCGGCGGCCCGGCGGGCGCGGCCCGGCAGGCCCGGGATGCCCAGGCTCCCCGGGAGGGCGAGGACCGCCCCACCGGGCCGCCGGGTCGGCCTTGGTCGGCAGCTGGGGGACGCGGCGCAACGAGGGCGGTCCGGAACCCGGCGAGTACTGGGCTCCGGGCACCCCAGCGACCCCGGCCCCGCGCACCCCGGCGCCCGCGCCCGCACCCGCACCTGCGCCCGCGGGCTGGGGACGGCTGCCGGGGCCGGGCCGGCGGCGCAACCACAGCGTCTGGAGGCCGGCCACCAGGAATAGTCCGCCGGTGACCGTGACCAACGTCCTGATACGGCGGTCGCGGGCCGACAGGCCGGGCGCGGAAGCGGCCGCCACCTCGTCGACACGGACACGGGTGATGAACGCGTCGCCCACGCCGCCACCGCGACCAGGCTGGAACGGCCGGACGATCGGGAAGTCGGGCGAGTTCGTGTAGCCCACGACTACCGGGTTGCCACCGGGGTCGAGGGCGATGCTGGCCGCCTGGTCGTCGTCGCGCCCTCCCAGGTACGAGGACGAGACGAACGCCGACCCGTCGGCCGCCACCTCGGTCACGAAGGCGTCGACGAACCCGCCGCCCCGCACCTCCTGGAAGGCGTCGCGCACCGGGAAGTCCGAACTGGCGGTAGCCCCGGTCACGTGGGCCTTGCCGGCCGCGTCCACGGCGATGGCCTCGGCCCCGTCCGACCCGCTCCCGCCCAGATAGGTCGAGTACACCAGGCCCGACCCGTCGGGGCGGACCTTGGTCACGAAAGCGTCGAAGTCGGTGTTCTTGCGGTCCTGGGCCGCGGAGACGACCGGGAAGTTGGCCGACCCGGTATTGCCGGTCACATAGGCCGCGCCCTGGGCGTCGACGGCGATCCCCGTCCCCTTGTCCGAGTCGGCTCCGCCCAGGTAGCTGGAGTACACGAACCCCGACCCGTCGGCGTTGATCTTGCTCACGAACGCGTCGGCGAAGCTGGCTCCCCCGCCCGCCCCGGTCCCGCCCAGAGCGGGCTGGAAGGGCCGTTCGGTGGGGAAGTTGGGTGAGCGGGTGTCGCCCGTCACGTACACGTTGCCGTCGCCGTCGAGAGCCACGTCGATGGCATGGTCGTCGCCCGAGCCCCCGAGGTAGGACGACCACGCCAGGCCGGCGCCGCCGGGCTGGAACTTGGTGACAAAGCCGTCGACGTCGTCGGGCCGGCTCAGTGCCCCCTGGAACGGCCGCTCCCTGGGGAAGTTGCCCGAACCGGTCGCACCCACGACTACGACCGCGCCGCTGGCGTCGACGGCGATGCCGCTGCCGCTGTCCGCTCCCGTGCCGCCCAGGTAGGTGGAGAAGTCGAGGGCCGTCCCTGCGGCGTTGATCTTGGTCACGAACACGTCGCTGGCGCCCCCGTTGGCGGCCTGCACCGGGTTGACCGTCGGGAAGTCGTTCGACTCGGTATAGCCGGTGACGTAGACACCGCCGTCAGGGGCCAGAGCGAGGGCAAAGGCGGCGTCACGGCCCCTACCCCCCAGGTAGGTCGACCACAGGACGGTCCCCCCGTCGGCTTGCACCTTGGTCACGAACACGTCCGTGCGGGTGCCCTCGAACTGGGGGGAAGGCTGGAGCGGGTTGACCGTCGGGAAGTCGCCCGACTCCGTGTAGCCCGTCACGTAGATGCTGCCGTCGCCGTCGACGGCCACCGCGTAGGCCGTGTCCGTGCTGGTGCCGCCCAGGTAGGACGAGCTCTCCAACACCGGGTCGATCACCAGGGGGCGGGAACGGTCGTAGGCGCCGATGGCGAACCCCCACCGGCCGTCACCGCGGTCCTCGTAGCGCCCGGGCACCGGCCGCCGCTCGCCGGCCACGTCCTGGTAGATCTCGGGGGCACGCAGGCGGACCTCCCCCAGCATCAGGTCACCCCCGGCTGCGAGGTGAGCCGTGGTCCCGTGCGCCGCGAACGTGATCACCCCGGGGTCGGTGCCCGGCGCGACCACGAAGTCGTGCTCGACCAGGCGGCCCCGCCCGTAGAAGGAGATGTCCACCCCGGGGTAGGCCTGCACGTAGGTCACACCCGAATAGGTCGGGGCCCCGGGATGCCACAGCCCGGGATCGGCGCCCGTGAACCGGGACACCCGGGCGGGCAGAGGTCCGGCCCCGACGACCGAGACGTCGGGCCGGGCGCCCTCGAAGGTCAGGCCCACGCCTGCGGGCGACACGACCATTCCCGAGGCGGTCAGCAGCACCTGCTGGCCGGGAACCCGGGTGGCGAAACGCACCGCCGGGTCGAACTGGCCGACGTTCTCCTCGAAGGCCAGCGGCAACCGCTCGAGCACGGCGGCCGCGCCGCCGAAGGGCAGAGACCCCCCGCCCCTACCCCCATCGCGGTCGGCCACCGCCCCCACGCCTAGGGCCGCAGCCGTCAGGCCGGCCAACACCGCCATGGCCGACGCCATGGCGGCGGCACTGCGTCTGGGAAGCGCGCGGGACGGCATGATCTGGCTGGTGCGCCGCCCGTCCGTCGGGACCGGAGGGGTGCGCGACCCCAAGAGGTTAGCGGCGCCGGCCGTAGGGGACCGGGGCCTGCTGGACCGGGACGAGGTCGCGCCGGTACTGGCGGTGGATGCGCTCGATGGCCTCCCGGGCCTCCTTCTTGGTCTGGACCACCTGGGCCCGGAGGCGCCGGACCTCGTCCTCCAGCTCCATGACGGCCTTCACGCCGGCCAGGTTGAGACCGGCCTCGGTGAGCTCGGAGATCCGCCGCAGGCGTTCTATGTCACGCTGGCTGTACCGTCGGCTGCCGCCTCCGGTGCGAGCGGGGTCGAGCAGGCCCCGCCGTTCGTAGATCCGAAGCGTCTGGGGGTGGACACCCGCCAGCTCGGCCGCCACCGAGATCACGTAGACACCGCGCTCACGCTCGTTGGCCATCGATCACACCCCCAGGTGGGCACGAGGTGACTCACCGGACGCGGCCGCCAGGGCTTCGATGGCCTCCCGCTCAGCCGACGACAGCCGGGTGGGTACGGACACCTCCACAGTGGCCAGCAGGTCGCCCACCCCCTTGGCGGTCGCCACCCCCCGCCCTCGTACCCGGAAGGTACGCCCTGAGCGGGTCCCGGGCGGGACCTTGAGGGTGACCGGCTCGGACAACGTCGGAACCGCGATGTCGGCCCCTAGAACGGCTTCGGCAAACGTGACCGGCACGGTGATCGTGAGGTCACGGCCCTTGCGCCCGAACAGGGGGTGGGGGGCTACTCGCACGACCACGTTCAGGTCACCGGGAGGACCACCGTTCCGCCCCGCGCTGCCGCCGCCCTTGCGGCGGACCTTCTGGCCGTCGTCGACCCCGGCCGGCACCCGGACCTTCACCTGCCGGGGGCGTACCTCGACACCGCGGCCGCCGCACTTGGGGCAGGGCGTTTCGACGATCATGCCCCGCCCGGCACAGCGTGGGCAGGTCCGGCTGAACGAGAACAGCCCCTGGTTGTCGTCGGTCACCCCCCGGCCGGAGCAGGTCGAGCACACGATGGGCGCCGTCCCGGGCGCCGACCCGGCCCCGTGGCACACCTGGCACACGGCCTCGCTGGTCACGTTCACGGTCGTGGTGACGCCGTTGACGGCCTCCTCGAAGGACAGGTGGAGCTCGGCTTCGAGGTCGGCGCCCCGCCGGGGGCCGGCACCTGATCCCGCCGTGCCGCCGAACGGCCCGGGGCCACCGGTCGCCTCCGGCCCGGCCCGGCCGCGACCGAAAAGCCCTCCCAGGAGGTCGCCGAGGTCGTCGCTCGTGAACGTGAACGAACCCCCTCCTCCGGCACCTCCCGGTCCGCCCGCGCCCCCGGCCCCTCCCGGGCCACCGCGGCCGCCGAACATGCCTCCGAGGGGGCCGAGCTTGCGGAACTCGTCGTACTCCTTGCGCTTGCCCGAGTCCGACAGCACCTCGTAAGCGGCCGTGATCTCCTTGAACCTCTCCTCGCTGCCCGGGTTGGCATCAGGGTGGTGTTGCTTGGCCAGCTTGCGGTACGCCCGGCGGACCTGGTCCTCGGTGGCCGTTTCGGGGACGCCCAGAGCCTTGTAGAAGTCCTTTTCCAGCCAGTCCTGCTGGGCCATGGGCCTCAGCCTCGGACGCGCACCATGGCGGGCCGCAGGACGCGGCCCTTCCAGCGGTAGCCGGGACGCAGGACCTCGGCCACGACCGGCCCGCCGTCGCCGTCCTCGTGGGCCACGGCGTCGGACTCGGCCGGGTCGAAGGGCTGGCCCACCGGGTCGATCCGCTCGAGGCCCTGCTTCTCCAGCAGTACGAGCATGCTGGCCCGAGCCTGCTCGAAACCCGTCCCATGGGAGATGGCGGCATCGAAGTTGTCGAGGGCGGGCAGGAGCTGCTCGACGAGCCCCTCGGCGGCCCGCTCGGCCTGCTCGGTCTGCTGGCGCACCATGCGCTTGCGGTAGTTCTCGAACTCCGCCCGCGTCCGCTGGTACTGGTCGCGGAAGTCGTCCCGCTCCTTCTCGTACCGCTTGAGCAGCACCCTTTCGGCCGCTCGGAGGGGCTTGTCGTCGTCCCCGCCAACCGCGCCGTCACCCGCCGGGCCGTCGGCTCCCGGGCTGTCGGCTTCCCGGCTGTCGCCCGCGGGGCTATCGGCGGCCGGGACCTCGGCGGCCGCTTCGTCCTCCGACGGGGCGGCACCGGTCTCCCCCTCAGCGGGGGGGGCCTCGTCCCGGCGGACTTCCTCAGGGTCAGGCACGGGGCCCGAGTGCCCGGCCTCGTGGGCCGTGCTCTCGGGTGCCCCGCTACCCATCGACGATCTCGGCGTCCACAACATCGTCGTCGGAGGGGCCACCGAAACCACCGCCGGGCGCTCCGCCGTCACCATCGCCGGTGTTCTCGTACAGCTTCTGGGCGAACGCCTGGGTGGCGTACATCAGGTTCTCGTGGGCGGAACGGATGGCGCCGACGTCACTGCCCCGCAGGGCCTCCTTGGTCGACGCCAGGGCCGACTCGATCTTCGACTTCTCGTCGGGCCCGATCTTGTCGGCGTAGTCCCGCAGCATCTTGTCGGTCTGGTAGACGAGGGTGTCGGCCTGGTTGCGGGTCTCGGCCTCGTCGCGACGCCGCCGGTCCTCCTCGGCATGGGTCTCGGCGTCACGGACCATGCGCTGGATCTCGTCCTTGTTGAGCGAGGACTGGCCGGTGATCGTCATCGACTGTTCCTTGCCCGTCCCCCGGTCCTTGGCCGACACGTGCACGATGCCGTTGGCGTCGATGTCGAAGGTGACCTCGATCTGGGGGACACCTCGGGGTGCGGGCGGCAACCCGACGAGCTGGAACTTGCCCAGCGTCTTGTTGAACATGGCCATGTCGCGCTCGCCCTGGAGCACGTGGATCTCGACCGAGGGCTGCAGGTCCTCGGCCGTGGTGAACACCTCGGTGCGCCGGGTGGGGATGGTGGTGTTGCGCTCGATGAGCTTGGTGGCGATGCCCCCCCGGGTCTCGATGCCGAGCGAGAGGGGCGTCACGTCGAGCAGCAGGACGTCTTTGACCTCGCCCTTGAGCACACCCGCCTGGATGGCCGCGCCGACGGCCACCACCTCGTCGGGGTTGACGCCCTTGTGGGGCTCCTTGCCCGTCATCGACTGCACCAGCTCCTGCACAGCCGGCATACGGGTCGAACCGCCGACCATGATGACGTGGGCGATGCTGTTCTTGTTCATGCCCGCGTCTTTGAGGGCCTGCTCGAACGGCCCCTTGCACGCCTGCACCAGGTCTTCGGTCAGCTCCTGGAACTTCGCCCGGGTGAGCTTGTAGTCGAGGTGGAGCGGCCCGCTCTGGGTGGCAGTCACGAAGGGCAGGTTGATCTGGGTCTCGGCCACGGCCGACAGCTCGATCTTGGCCTTCTCGGCCGCTTCCTTCAGGCGCTGGAGGGCCATCTTGTCCTGGCCGAGGTCGACGCCGTGCTCGCCCTTGAACTGCTTGACGAGCCAGTCGATGACCCGCTGGTCCCAGTCGTCGCCGCCCAGGCTCGTGTTCCCACTGGTGGACTTGACCTCGAACACACCCTCGCCGATCTCGAGGATCGAGACGTCGAAGGTGCCGCCACCCAGGTCGAAGACGAGGATCGTCTGCTCCTGGTTCTCCTTGTCGAGGCCGTAGGCCAGGGCGGCGGCCGTGGGCTCGTTGATGATGCGCAGCACCTCGAGGCCGGCGATGGCCCCCGCCTCCTTGGTGGCGGTGCGCTGGGCGTCGTCGAAGTAGGCGGGGACGGTGATGACCGCCTGGGTCACGCTCTCACCCAGGAACGCCTCGGCATCGCGCTTGAGCTTTTGGAGGATGCGGGCCGAGATCTCCTGGGGCCGGTACTTCTTGTCGTCGATCCCGATCGTCCAGCTCGTCCCCATGTGGCGCTTCACCGAACGGATCGTCCGGTCGGGGTTGGTGATGGACTGGCGTTTGGCGACCTCACCGACGAGCACCTCGCCGGTCTTCGAGAAACCGACCACCGACGGCGTCGTGCGTCCCCCCTCGGCGTTGGGGATGACGGCGGGCTCGCCGGCCTCGAGGACGGCGACGACGGAGTTGGTGGTGCCGAGGTCGATCCCGACGGCCTTGGGCATGGGCGTACTCCTCCCGGTCAGCGGGCCAGATGGGCCCAACTGTCAGAACAACTATAGAAACTTGAGTGCACCACTATCAAGGTGCCCTAGCGCGAGAGTATTCCCTCCTGCGGGGAATGCAAGCCGCCCCCCTGATCAGGCAGAGAACGGTGCGGCCGTCAGGCGCCGTACTTGGCCAGGCGCCCGGCGCAGGCCAGCAGCACGGGCATGAGCTCGACCGTCCGGCGGTGGCCGAGACCGCCCCCCCGGCACCACCGTTCACCGAACCGGTCGGCCTGGTCGCGCCCGACCCGGGGGCTCCAGACCAGGGCGGGCACCGGGTGCCAGGAGTGGGCCGCCATCTGGCTGGGGGTGGAGTGGTCGCCGGTCACGGCCAACACGTCCGGTCCAAGGGCGGCGATGGCTGCCATGGCGGCGTCGATGTCCTCGATGGCGGCCACCTTGGCCTCGAAGTTGCCGTCCTCACCCGCGGAGTCGGCCGGCTTGTGGTGGAAGAAGAAGTAGTCGTGGTCGTCCCAGTGGGCGGCCATCTGGGCGACCTGCTCGTCGAGGCCCGAGGGGCGGGGCAGGACGTGCATCCCCACCAGCTTGGCGATCCCCCGGTACATGGGATAGACCGCCACCGCCGCCGGGTTGAGCTTGAACCGCTCCTGCATCGTCGGCAGCACTCGATGGGTGTCGAAGCCGCGCAGGAGCAGGGCGTTGGCCCGAGCCTCGCCGGCCAGCAGCTCGCGCACCTGGCGTGACAGCTCGGCCACGAGGGCGGCCGTGCGGGCGGCCGCGGGCGTGAGCGCGATCGGGGCGTTGGGGGCGACGCCCACCTTCTGGGGGTCGGTGTCGGTGACCGCGGGATCGAGGCCGTCACCCCGCAGCACGACCAGCACCCGGTGCTGGGCCTCGTGGGCCAGTTCGATCTCGACCCCGTCGAGGTCGAGCCGCTCGGACAGGAGCCGCACGACCTTGGCCGCCTCCTCGTCGCCTATCCGCCCGGCCCGCCGGTCGACGACCACCCCTCGGTCGTCGACGGTCGCCAGGTTGCCCCGGGCCGCCACGTCGCCCGCCCGGACCTCGACTTCGAGGCCGGCGGCCGACAACGCTCCCCGGCCCAGCTCGTAGGTCAGGGGGTCGTAGCCGAACAGGGCCAGGTGGCCCGGACCTGAGCCGGGCGTGATGCCCGGGCCGACCGGGTCGAGCAGGCCGACCGCCCCCTCGGACGCCAACCGGTCGAGATTGGGGGTTCTCGCCTCCTCGAGCTCGGTGCCGCGCTGGGCGTCGGCGTAACCGCCGAGGCCGTCGATGACGACGAGCACGATGCGGCTCGGCGCGGGCTGGGCCAGATCGGAGATCTCAACAGACATAGCCCTCCAGCGTAGGTGCCAACGCCTTGGCCGCCGACCGCCGGGGGACGCGGGAAGTACACGGGGCGGAAGGCCGGTGGAGGCTGGGGTTCACACCGACCTTCCGTTCCCGTGCGTCGGGAACGATAGCGATTCGCGCGCCTGCCGTCACGTAGAGGTCTCGAGCAGATAGCCGCGAGACCGCACTGTGCGGATGGCGAGGCCCAACGGTTCCAACCGTCGTCGAAGCCGCAGCACGTGTACGTCCAGCGCGTTGCGCCCGTTGGCCCCGTCCGGCCAGCCCGAATGGGCCAGTGCCTCGCGGCTCACGACCGCTCCGTAGCGGCTCAGGAGAAGTTCGGTGAGGCGGGCCTCCAGGGGCGGCAGCGAAACCCACCGGTTGCGGTAGCGCAGCACGCCGTCGGCGTCGATCCCCGGTGCGTCGTGGTGATGGGCCGCCCGACGGACGGCGAGGGCGTGGACCCTGGCCCTCACCTCCTCCTCGCTGGCCGGGACCCGGATCCAGTCCTCCAGGCAGTCCAGGACCGGCGGGGGCGTCGAGCCGTCGGCCACCAGCAACAGTCGCGGCCCCCCGGCAAGGCTCAGCCGCTGCCTCCGCCCCGACTCGTCCGGCCATCTCAGGAGCGCGACCTCCACGGCCGGCAACATAGGGGCCCAACGTGAATGGCCTGTTTCGCCCAGGTGAACGCCGCGCCATCGATCCCACCGGACCGCCTGTACTAACCTGGCAACCGCTCGCGGGCGTAGTTCAGAGGCAGAATGTCAGCTTCCCAAGCTGAAGACGCGAGTTCGATTCTCGTCGCCCGCTCCGAGTAAAGGCCCAGGTCAGAGGGCATGTCAGCCTCCCGAGACCAACCTGGCCCTGCACCCCGGGCGGGTGTCGGGCGAGCGGGTCCGGGCCGCCGTGTGGGGCGACCAGGAGGTGACCGACCAGAGCTTCACCCAGGCGATGTCCCGCCTGCGCCGCCACCTGGGCAGCGA
>JBFMCT010000066.1 GCA_040754375.1 Actinomycetota bacterium | reverse complement strand
TCCGGTGGCCCCGGTGCGCCGGGCACCCGTGGTCTTGGCCGTGGGGGTGGCCTTGGCCGGCTTTGCCGTGCCCGACCGGGTGGCGCGGGTCGTCTTGGCCGTTCCAGTGGCCCGACCGGCCGTCTTGGCGGCACCCGTCAAGGGGGTTGACTTGGTGGCTCGGGACATGCCGGTGACGCCGGCTCTTGCGGCAGGGCCCGTACCTCTGGCCCGGCTGGCGGCCTTCGGTCTGCCTGCACCGGCTGCCTTGGCCGCCTTGCGGGCCCGGGCCTGACCGGCGGCCCGGCTCGTCGCCGTGGTCGACGAACGGCGCACCCTGGGGCGGGCCGGGCCGGTACTCCCGTTGGTCACGCCCAATGGAGGGGCGTCCGCCCCGTTGCCACCGTCGGCCCGGGCGGCATCCGCAGCAACCGGCACGGGGACGGCCGCCGCGTCCTCGGCCTCGGCCATGCGGCTACGCAGGCGCCGGCCAGGTTCGACGTAGCCGAGGTCGGACGCCAGGCGGTCGGTCGACTGGAGCCGGCCCGTGGACGCGTCGAGCTGCCACCTGACCTCCTGGTCGCGCCCGCGGGAGTGGTAGCGGAACCTGACCATCCACACCGAGTCGTGCAGCTGGTAGGCGCTCCATCCAGCGTCGAACTCCTCTTCGAGAAAGCGCGCCCCGCGGTCGATCAGGTTGACGGCCACTGACTGACCGAGCGGCTGGCTCGAAGGGCCGAGGCGGGCCTTGGAGTAGACGAGCCCGCGGGCCAAGGAGACGATGCGGGCCTGCTCGGCCAGGATCGGTGCCGCGAACCGCTCGACCCACGCGGGGTGGACACCGGCCTCCCGGGCCACCTCGTTGATCGAGCGTCCGGCCCGCAGGCGGGCCTGGATCTCGCGGGGCGTGAGCGCGCTCTCGGGGCGACCGCCCGTCCCCCGCTCGGCCCCGCCAGAGCCGGCCGGCCCGGGGAACTGGGCGGCTTCGGCCCCATGGTCGGGGTCGAGCTGCGCGACGAGATCGAGCAGCTCGTCGCTGATCGCAGCGACAAAGCCGCCCGACTTCGAACCCTTGCGGGTGCTGAAGATCAAGCCGTCGTGATCGGGCGTGAAGCCGACAACGTGGAGCTTTCGCACGCGCGCTCCGAGGGTGAACGGTGGCCCGGCGACGACGGGCCCTGGCTTCGGACGCTACCACCGGTGTTGACCCCCGAAAGTGGACCCCCGGGGCCGTCTCAGCCTGTCCGGCGCACCTGCCGAAGCTGGGGAACGAGCCCCGCGTCGCCCAACATGCGCACGGCGCGGGCTTCGGCCACATCGATTACCAGGGCCTGCCCCGGCTCACGGTTGCAGATGAACGTGACCACGCAGTCGTCACAGGTCGGCGTGTCTTGCATCGTGCAGTCCTCACAGCTGATCACCGAGACGTCCTCCACAGCACCTCCTCGTTCCCGCTCGCCCACCGAGAACCTAACGAGGGGGGTATGACACTTAGGGTTCCTCGGTAGGTCCACCACCCCGGTGGCGGGCCTCCGTAGGGTTCGCCGGGTCGGTTCTTCCGGTTCGGCTCGGTGTATGACCGGAGCGGCTGCAAGGTCGACTCCTCAAAGCTGATCGTCGGATCGGACGAACCCCTCGGCACACGTGCATCCCTGTTCAGGAAACTTGGGGCCGCCGGCGGTGGCGGACCCCTGCTAACGGAATGTCCGGATGGACACCACCTGCGGAACGTGTGGGGCCGGCAACTGGAGGGACCGGCGAGCGGAACGTTCAGCCAAGGAGGAAGAGAGTGGGGCAGACGATCAGGTTGGGCATCGATGTGGCCTGTCGGGCCGACCACCAAGCGAGTTGCGCCGACGGGGCGGGTGAGTTCCTGTGGTCGGGCTGGCGGTCCGGAGCACCCCGTCGGACTTGGAGCGGCTCTGGGCGAAAGTCCCCGAGGGGGCCGACGTGACGGTCGTGCTGGAGCCCACCCGCAACGCCTGGGTGCCGCTGGCGGCGTGGCTGCAGGCGCGCGGCGCCAAGGTGGTGATGGTGCCTCCGGAGCAGTCGGCCGACCTGCGGGACTACTACAACAAACACACCAAGACTGACCGCCTCGACTCCCGGGCCCTGGCCCGCCTGCCGTTGCTGCACCCCGACGGCCTCCGTCCCATCGACCACCTGGGGCCGGCCCAGCCGCTGCTGCGGGCCGTGCGGCTGCGATCGAGCCTGGTCAAGCGCCGCACGGCCACCGCCCAGCGCCTCGACGCCTGGCCGCTTCGCCAACCTGGCGGGGGTGCGGTCCTTCACCGGCCTGGTGCCCAAGATCGACCAGTCGGGGCTCGAGAACCGCCACAAGGGCGTGACCAAGGCCGGCGACCCCGGCCTGCGGGAGGCGCTGTTCCTGGCCGCCGACCTCGCCCGCAAGGTCGACCCGACCCTGGCCGCCCGCTATCACCGCCTCGTCGTCGACGAAGGTCGCCACCACATCTCTGCGGTGTGCACCCTGGCCGCCGTGCTGGCGACCCGGATCGCCGCCTGCTGGCGGCGGGGCGAGGCCTACGTGCTGCGGGACACGGAGGGCAACGAGATCACCGAGGCCGAGGGTCGTGCGATCTGCGCCGAGCGGTTCAAGGTGTCGGCCGCCGTCCGCCAGGCCCGCCGCAACGGCACGAAGGCGAAGAAGCTGAAGAAGGCGGGCCGGGGCAGTAAGGAGTCGACCAAGGCCGCTCCGGCGTCCGGCCCGCCCGCCGGCGACGCTATTCCGGTAGCGGGCGCAGCGTGACTCGCTGCCCAGGACGTACTCTCAGGTCGCAGGTGACCCCGGCGACTCTCCAACTCGTGGCTGCTGGACCTCACCGGCGCAAGGCGGCGAGGAGTTGCTCACTGGAGATCACGTTGGCCCCGAAGCGGGCGGCACCTGATCGCACACGGCGGTCGTTGGAGGCGACGACGAGGGGCCGCGTAGCTGGGAGGTCCGCCGATGCCTCGATCAGGACGTCGTCGGCCTCGACCCCGGGCGGGGAGAAGGTCACGCGGACGGCCCGGGCAGTGGTGGGCACCACACCGGGCATGGCCAGCTCGGCTCCGTCGAACACCACCCGGGGCTCGGCTCCGGTGCGGGCCGCGAGCTCGGCGAGGGCGTCGACCAGACGCCGGCGCTGCTCGGCGATGGCCAGCTCGGGCCAGCCCGCGTGCGACACGTTGTAGCCGTCGACCAACAGCACGACACCGGTGGAACGCAGCAGGTGTTCGGCGGCCTCCGCCGAGTCGTCGAACACCGCGGGCGGCAAGGGAAGCGGGCGGCGGGCGGGCGTCCGCGCCTCCCGGCGCCCGCGACCGGTCGCGGCGCCCGGCGTACCCACCGGCGGTGGGGCGGACGGCGGCCCGGACGAACGAGCCGCTCGGACCGGGCCCTCGGCGGCCAGTGCATCGGCGGCCAGTGCATCGGCGGCCAGTGCATCGGCGGCCGGGCCCTGGCCGCCCGGATCCTCCGCAGCCGGCGGTCCGGGCGAGCGAGCCTCGCGCGCCGGGCCCTCGGTAGCCAGTGCATCGGCGGCCGCCCCCAGGGCCGCCGCCAGCTGGGTCGCCGCCTTGGCGGCCGCCGCCAACGCCGGGCCGGCTGCCCCGCTCCCTCGACCGGGCGAGTGCGCACCGACGCCCCAGCCCGTCCCAGCAGCCGTTGCCTCCGGCCCCGTGGGGGCTGCGGCTGTGGCTCCTACCGGGCCGGCGACGACCGCGGCCCCACCGGGCGGGCCGGTGCCAGGTAGCCCGCCGGCTTGCTCCTGACCCGGAACGGGCGACCCGGCGCCAGATGACCCGGCGCCAGATGACCCGGCGCCAGGTGCGCCGGCCGTTGAGCCCTGACCGGGGGTGGGCGGGGGGCCAGGGGCGGGCGGCGGGGTGGCAGGGGCATCGGAGGGCGGCCGCGTCGTCGAGGACCGGCGAACGGGGGTGGTGGGAGCGCCCGGGCCGCCAACGGCATCGTCTTGGGCGGACACCTCTGCCAAGCGGCGGCGCAGCGACTCGGCCTCCTCCTTCACGGACGCAAGGGCTGCTCGCAGGCGTTCGCGTTCGGCCAGCAGGAGGTCGGACCGTCCGATGGCGGCCGCGGCCTCCTGCTCGGCGGCCAGGCGGGCACGGCGCTCCTCGGCGGCCGCATGGCGTGCCGTCTCGGACTCGGCCCGGGCTGCAGCCGCGGTCGCCTCCGCCCGCCGGGCCGCCTCCTGGACCGACGCCAACCGCCGGCGGGCATCGTGCTCGGACCGGCGTTCGGCCTTCTCCTGGGCGGCACCGGTGGCCTCGGCCACCAGGTCGGCCAGCTCGTCCCCCCACCCCTCGGGCCGGTGGACGTAGAGCCAGCCGGCCCGCCCGACCTGCTCCTCGGAGACCTCGTCGGCCACCCTCCGGCGGAAGTCGTCGTCGGTGTCGAGGGCCTTGCGGGTCGCCGTCAGGGCCCGCGATGGCAGCTTCTTGAACTGCAGGAAAGGCCGCAGAAGGGTGGGTGCCGTTACCGCGGGCGTGTCCTCCTCGCCCTCTCGGGCCAGGGCCAGCGCCGCCTCCAGGGCCTGGCGGAGCAAGCCGTCGGCCTCCGGGCCGAACAGGGCGTCGCCGCCCGGTTCGCTCAGGCCTCCTCCCCCAGGGCCTCGACCGTGCCGCTCGGTCCGCACCACCGGCAGGTGACCTCCTCGACGACCTCCTCCAGGACCTGCTCCTCCTCGACGTCGAGCTCGCCGCCCAGCGTGTAGTGGTGGAAGGCGCGGGTCCGCCGGCGGGTGGTGACGTCGAACCTCGTCAGGTTGCCGCAAGAGGCGCATCGGTAACGGGAAGCCACCTCCGGGATCCTACTAGCGCGCCCGCAGGCCCGGCCCGAACGATTGTTCGCTGCCCCTCCCCCGAACCGGTGTGCCGAACGCGCCACATTCGGCGCGTTCCCGACACTTGGTTCGTCGTGGGCCTATCCGAACGTGTGTTCGGCTACGGTGGGCGGCCGTGCAGACCGGGGCACTTCCCTTTCAACCCCGTTCGTTCGACGACCTGGGCACCCCGCTGCGGGACGTGACCTTCTGCGTCGTCGACCTCGAGACGACCGGGGGCTCGCCGGCCACGTGTGCCATCACCGAGATCGGGGCGGTGAAGGTGAAGGGAGGCGAGTGCCTCGGCACGTTCCAGACCCTGGTCAACCCGGGAGTGCCGATCCCCCCCGAGATCGTAGTGCTCACGGGCATCACCGAGGCCATGGTCTACCCGGCACCCACGGTCGACGCCGTGCTGCCCACGTTCTGCGAGTTCGCCGGGGGCTCGGTGCTGGTGGGCCACAACCTGCGGTTCGACATCTCGTTCCTCGACGCCGCCCTGGCGGCCCACGGCTACCCCCGCCTGGCCCACGCCCGGGTCGACACCGTGGCCCTGGCCCGCCGGCTCGTGCGCGACGAGGTACCTGACTGCCGCCTGGCCACGCTGGCCCGCCGGCTGCGGCTGGCCCACCAGCCCTCCCACCGGGCGCTGGCCGACGCCCTGGCCACCGCCGACTTGCTCCACGCCTTGCTGGAGCGGGCCGCCGGGCTGGGCGTCCTCGGGCTCGACGACCTCCTCGCCCTGCCCAAGCTGGCCTCCCATCCGCTGGCCCCCAAGCTGCGGCTCACAACCGGCCTGCCCCGGCGGCCCGGGGTGTACTTGTTCAAGGGTGGGGGCGGGCGGGTCCTCTATGTGGGCAAGGCCACCGATCTGCGGTCGCGGGTCCGGTCCTACTTCTCGGGCGACGACCGTCGCAAGGTCCTGCCCCTGCTGCGGGAGGCCGAGACGGTCGACCACGTGGTGTGCCCGACGCCGCTGGAGGCCGCCGTCCTCGAGGTCCGGCTCATCCATCGCTACCAGCCCCCCTACAACCAGCGTTCGAAGCGGTGGCGGGGCTACGCCTACCTCAAGCTCACCCTCGACGAGCGCTTCCCCCGGCTGTCGGTCGTCAAGGCCCCGGGCCGCGACGGCGGCCTCTACCTCGGCCCCCTGGGCTCCTCGGCCGTGGCCCGCCAGGTCGCAGAGGCCATCGAGTCGGCCGTGCCCATACGGCGCTGCACGGCCCGCCCCCGCCGCGACGGGCCCCTGCGGGAGGCACCGTGCACGCCCGCCCAGCTAGGGGTGGCCGCCTGTCCGTGCGCGGGGACGATCTCCGAGGACGACTACCGGGACATCGTCACCGTGGTGGTCGACGGCTTGACCCGTGACCCGTCCGTGCTGCTACGGCCTCTGGAGCAGCGGATGAACGCCCTGGCCGCGGCCGAACGCTTCGAGGAAGCGGCCTCGACCCGCGATCGGGCCGCGGCCCTGGCCCGGGCCCTGCACCGCCAGCGCCAGTTCGAGGCCCTGCGCCGGGCTGGCCGCCTCGAGCTCGACGTCGGCGCCGACCAGCGGCGGCTCGTGTTCCGAGGGGGTCTGCTCGGGCCCCAGGCGGGAGTCGACGTCGAAGGCCCGGACCCGGGCCCGGGCACGCCCGTCCCCCGCCATCTGGCCGACGAGCTGGCGTGCGTGGCCCGTTGGCTCGACACCGAGGCCGCCCGGGTCAAGCTCGTGGCATGCGAGGGCGAGCTGTCGTGGCCCCTCCCCCGGTTGCCCCGCTTCGAGCCGACCGGTGGCGACCGGCTCCTCAGCCCGCGTGGGCCTGGGAGGTCTTGACCAGATCGTCGAGCACGGCCGCGGCCCGGCCCTCGTCGACCGACGCCACCGCCGCCTCCAGGCCCGTCGCCAGGTCGTCGGCCAGCCCGGCGGCCACCAGCCCGGCGGCCGCGTTGAGCACGACGATGTCACGCCGGGCACCGGGCTCGCCGTCGAGCACCCGCCGGGCCAGGTCGGCGTTGGTGGCGGCATCGCCGCCCTTGAGGTCGCCGGCGGTCGCCCGGGCCAGCCCAAGGGCGGCCGGGTCGACCACGTAGGTCCGCACCTCACCCTCTCGCAGGTCGAGGACCGTGGAGGTGGTCGTGGTCGACAGCTCGTCCAGCCCGTCGTGGCCGTAGACGACCAGGGCCCGCTCCGAGCCGTTGGCGGCCAGGACGCCGATCATGCGCTCGGCCATGGCCGGGTCGCTCACGCCCAGCGCCTGGCGGCGCACCCGGGCCGGGTTGGCCAACGGTCCGAGGAAGTTGAACACCGTAGGGACACCCAGTTCCCGGCGGGTCGGACCGGTGTGGCGCATCCCCGAGTGGAACCGGGGGGCGAAGCAGAACCCCATCCCCGTGGCCGTCACGCATGCCGCCACCCCCTCGGGACCGAGGTCGATGGCCACCCCCAGGGCCTCCAGGACGTCGGCCGAACCGCAGACCGACGATGCCGAACGGTTACCGTGCTTGCAGACCCGCCCCCCGGCCCCGGCCACGACCAGCGCGGCCACCGTGGAGACGTTGACCGTGCCACTGCGGTCCCCGCCGGTGCCGCACGTGTCGACCAGCTCGGAGGCGCCCTCGATCTCGACCGTCTGGGCGTAGGCCAGCAGGGTCGAAACGAGGGCGGCCATCTCCTCGACGGTCTCGCCCTTCATGCGCAACGACACGCAGAAGGCGGCGATCTGGGCGGGCGTGGCCGAGCCTTCGAGGATCTCGGCCATGGCCGCGGACGCCGCCTCACCGGCCAGGTCCTCCCCGCGGGTGAGCGCGCCGAGGACCGCGGCCCACCCACCCAGTTCGGCCAGGGAGGGGGACGCGGGCACGGCGAGAAACTACCCGGGAGCCGGGCCGCTCAGGCGGCGGCGGTCTTGCGCCGTTGGCGCAGGATGCGCCGCCGCTCGCGCGCCGTCGTCCCGCCCCAGATGCCCTCGCCCTCGCGGGTGCTGAGGGCGAACTCGAGGCACAGCTCGCTCACCGGGCAGCCGGCGCAGATGTCTTTGGCCGGCCCGGCCTCGGTGTCTTCGAGCGGGTAGAAGATGTCGGGATCGAGCCCCCGGCAGGCGCCGCGCTGGCGCCAGGAGAGGTTCATAGGGTGGGAAGTCTCCAAGTGGAACGTAAGGGGACGGACTGGACGGAACTGGGCCGGCTCATCAACCGCCGCTGGCGACTGTCCGGCTCGTACGGGTCTAATTGTGCAACAGAAACGTTGTCAAAATCCAGTCATTACTGGTACACGGGGCCTCGGCCGCCCCGGGGAAGCCCTGCGCCTGGCTCCTAGGATGCCCGCGTGACCGCCGTCGACCTCGGCCGCCAGCGCTTCTCGCTCGTCACGGCCGCCGTCCTGACGGCCCCCGGCAGCGTCGTGCGGCTGAGGCCCCGGACGCCCCACGACGAACTGGCCCGCGCCGGATGATCCCCGCCATCGACTGGCGCGCCGTGGCGAGCGGGGCGGCCCTCGTGCTGGGTGTGCTGGTCGCGGTCATGGTCGGGGCCCAGGTGTTCGACTCCACGGTCGGGTTCGACACGGGGCCCAACGCCGTCATCGCCTTCTACGTGGTCGCACTGGCCGGCAACGCCGGCGGTGGGTGGTTGGCGGCCACCCGCCGGCCCGACGCGGCCCTCGCCCACGGCCTGCTGGCCGCCCTGTCGGCCTACGCCGTGGTGGCCGCCTTCGGGGTCACCCTGCGCCTCACGACGGGCAACGGGCCCGACGCCGTGGCCCTGGCCTTCAACGGGCTGATGGTGGCGGCCGCCGCCATCTTGGGCACGCTGGTGGCCGAACGGTGGCCGAGGTCGCGCCCGTGAACGGCTGCGTTCTCGTCGTCGACGTGGGGACCAGCGGCCTGCGGGCCGCGGTCGTCGACCACCAGGGACAGGTCGTGACCCTCCACCACCGCGAGGTCCCGCCCACCAGCCCCGCGCCCCTGTTCGTCGAGTTCGACCCCGCGGCCATGGCCGCGGCTGCCCTCGACGTGGCCCGGGCCGCGCTGGCCGAGGCCGGCCCGGTCGACGCCGTGGGGATCGCCAACCAGCGCTCGTCCACCGTCCTGTGGGACCGGGCCACGGGTCAGCCGGTGGGCCCGGGCGTCAGTTGGCAGGACCTGCGCACGGCCGGCATGTGCCTGATGCTCCAGGCCCAGGGGGTCCGGCTGGCGCCCAACGAGTCGGCCACCAAGCTGGCCTTCCTGCTCGACCTGGCCGACCCCGAGCGCGAGCGCGACCTGTGCTTCGGCACGATCGAAACGTGGATGGCCTGGACGCTGTCGGAGGGGGCCGTCCATATCACCGAACCCACCAACGCGGCGCTCACCGGGCTGTTCCGCCTCGACGGGTCGGGGTGGGACCCGGCCGTGGCCGGTGCCCTTCGGGTGCCCGAGGCTGTCTTGCCCGAGATCGTGGGCTCGGCGGCCGTCTCGGGCGTGGCCTCGGCCCTGCCCGGGTCTCCGCCGATCGCGGGCATGGCCGGCGACCAGCAGGCGTCGCTCATCGGCCAGGGGTGCACCCGGACCGGCCAGGCCAAGCTGACGTTCGGCACTGGGGGGATGCTCGACATCTGCCTGGGCGCCCAGCGCCCGCCGTTCCCCCGGGTGGGGCCGGCGGGCACGTTCCCCATCGTGGCCTGGGGCATCGGCGGCCACCTGACCTGGGGCCTGGAGGCGGCCATGCTGAGCGCCGGCCAGGCCGTGGGCTGGCTCCGCGACGACCTGGGCATCATCACAACCGCGGCCGAGTCCGAGGAGGTGGCCGGGGCGTGCCGCGACAGCGGCGGGGTGGTGTTCGTGCCCGCCCTGGGCGGCCTGGGGGCCCCGGTGTGGGACTTCGGGGCCCGGGGCACGCTGCTCGGCCTGGCCCGGGGCACGGGACGTCCCGAGATCGTGCGGGCTGTGCTCGAGGGGGTGGCCCACCGGGCCGTCGACCTGGTCGAGGCGGCCGAGGCGGACTCGGGGCTCCCGATCGGCACGTTGCGGGTCGACGGGGGCATGACGGCCAACTCGGTGTTCGTCCAGGCCCTGGCCGACGCCGCCCAGCGGCCCGTGGAGGTGTCGCGCGTGCGAGAGGCGACGACTTTGGGGGCCGCCTTCCTGGCCGGCGTGGCCGTGGGCCTGTGGTCGGGCCTCGACGAGTGCGCTTCGCTGTGGGCCCCGGGGCACACCATCGAGCCTTACCGCCGCCTCGACCGCGACCGCTGGCGGGAGGCCCGCGACCGGTCCCTGCGCTGGGTCCCGGAGCTGTCGGCGCTGGAGTTCTTCTGAGCGTGGGAAACTAGCGGTGACGGTGAGCCGGCCGGGTGGCCGCGGCCCGGGCAACCGGGCTGAGGAAGGTCGGGGCTCCACAGGGCAGGGTGCTGGCTAACGGCCAGTCGGGGTGACCCGCAGGAAAGTGCCACAGAGAACAGACCGCCGATGGGCCCGGCTCCGGCCGGCGCCACAGGTAAGGGTGAAACGGTGCGGTAAGAGCGCACCAGCGCCCGGGGCGACCCGGGCGGCTCGGCAAACCCCACCCGGAGCAAGGTCAGACAGGGGATGGGTGGCCCGCCCGATATCCCCGGGTAGACCGCGTAGATGGATGGCCACCGCCCGCCGGCAACGGCGGCGCACAGAACCCCGCCTACAGGCCGGCTCACCGTCACTACCTGCTGAGGCCGGCTTGGCGATGCTCGACTACTCGCCCCCGAGTGTGTTCATCGATCTCTGAAGGGGTGCCGACTGTCGCCGGCGCGCTCTCTCGGGTTATGCCGGCGTTGGGGGCGCGGGCCGCTTACGGCGAGCGTGTCGTGATGGGGGTCCCGACGCCATCCCGGGCGACGCGAGTGACGATCGGTGCAAGCATCTCGCGGGCAACCGCACTGGACGTAGCGGCATTCTCCTGCTGATGGGAGTCGAGTCCAGGACTCCTGACCTACGCGCCATAGTCCCTGAGGTGCTCAGGGCGCCTTGACGCTGTAGCGGAGGACGAGGTCGGTGCCGGGATAGACGGTGTCGGTGGAGCTCAGTTCGGCGCAGAGGGCGGC
>JBFMCT010000065.1 GCA_040754375.1 Actinomycetota bacterium | reverse complement strand
TCGTCGTAGGCGATGGCCCCCAGGCTAGGCGAGGCCCCGACCAGGCGGTCGGCGTGGTCGTGGCAGAAGGTGGTGGTGGTGCCGTTGTCGGTCACCGACGTGCGGTTGGAGTTGAGCCCCGCCCCCGCCGCCGGCCCGCAGCCCCCGGCGGGGGCGTAGCCGTAGGTGAGGTGGTGGCCGGGCACGTGGGCCTCCACCAGCCGCCCGGCGCCGTCATAGGAGAAGTTCGGGCCCCCGGGGTGGGCGTCGACGCCGTCGCTGACCTGGTCCATTACCCGGCCTGACTGCGAGCGGGTGACCGACGAGGACGAGAACCCGGCCTCGGAGGCCAGGTCCCAGGCCAGCGAGGCCAGCCGCCCGGCGCTGTCACGCGTGAGCGAGGCCAGCGACGAGCCGTTGCCCGCCCCTCCCACCGCCGCCGGGTAGGAGAGCGTCCCCCGGGGCCGGGTCGGCCCGGGAGGCCGGGGCTGGGTGCCGTCGTAGTCGTTCGCATTGGGGCCCGTCTCGGCTGCTGTGCACCGCCGGGCCCGGAAACCGCCGGTCCCGCCGCGTCCGCTTCTCGTTGGTCGGTTCTTCGGCTTCGGGGACGCCGGGCTTGAGCACGAACCAGGCGAATCCCCGTGAGCTGAGCTTGAACCATCAGAGGCGTCTTGCACATGGGCCGAACGGCCCATTCGTCGACGTGGGCCAGATGGCTGGTGGTTGCTGGCCGACCTCATGCCAGGCTGGAGGGCAGTCCTCGACGGCCCCGACCGGACCCCCGGGTCGTCGACCGGCGGGGCTGGCCCAGTTAGCCTCGGGCCGGGCCGCCCGGCGATGGGCGACCGGCTGAACGGAGCGTGGTCGGCGAATGGGCAACGTGTGCGGGAGGGCGAGCGCTATCACAGTGCTCACGCCCGTGCGCCCCGGGTTCGTGCGCCTCACCAAGCTGGGTTACGTCCTGCCCCGCAAGGTGCCGTGGATGACCGAGGCCCTGCGCAAGCTGTCGTTCATCCACTTCGCCCGCTGGTCGTTCATCGACCGGGTGCCCTACAACGGCCCGCCCCAGCGGCCCGAGCACCCGCGCTACTGCTACCTCTACTTCGAGAGCAACTTCAACGGCACGTGGGACGACTACATCGACGCCTTCTCCTACATCATGCCGGTGCGGATGCGGCTGATCTGGGGCACGTCGTTCGGCTTCCCGGGGGCCAAGCCGGTGGGCCGGTTCAAGCGCTACATCACCCACAACGAGATCGAGGCCGACCACTTCTACAGCGCCTACCCCGAGGCCACGGCCACCGTCGCCCTGGCCGCCCTGCGCCTCGGCGACCGCTTCGAGGCGTTCAAGGCCCAGGCCGCGGACATGGGCCCGGCCGAGCTGGGGCGGGCGTGGCGGGAGTTCCTCGTGCGCTCCCAGGGTGACTTGTGAACGGTCCCCACAACCGCCTCGGGCAGTCCTACGCCCTGCTGGTGATGACCCCCGTCGTGGCCGGCCACGAGATCGCACTGCGCCGCCACCTGCGGGCGCTTCCCGAGGGACCGGCCAGCCCCCTGGGCCGGCTCCCGGGGGTGCACTTCGCCCGCTGGGTCACGATGGACCAGCCCGCCTTCCAGGGCGCCCCCATGCGCCCCGACCCCTTCAAATCGCAGTACCTGCTGTTCAGCGCGTGCTTCGACGGTGAGCTTGCGCCCTTCCTCGACGACCTGTGCGACCTGCTGGGCGAGGACGCCGACGCCATCTGGCAGCACTGCGTGGGGTACCCGGGCCGCGGCGACCGGGCCGCCTTCGCCCGCTACTTCATGCACAACCAGATCGACACCGAGGTCTACTTCTCGGCTTACCCCGACGCCACCGTGGCCCGGGTGCGCGACAGCCTGGCCCGGCGCGACGAGCTGATCGCCTTCGCGGCCTCGGTCCAGGGGGTCGACGACGACGAGCTGCACCGGCGGTGGTCCGAGACATTTGGGAGTGGCCGGTGAGGCACACCGCCAACCCCCTCGACCTCGACGACATCCAGGGCAACATCCTGCGGGGCTACGGGTTCCCGGCGGCCGGCTACCTGTTCGTGCGGGTGGACGACCCCGAGGCCGGCCGCCGTTGGGTGGGCGAGCTGGTCGACCCCGTCACCACCGCCGCCGAGTGGGTCGAGGGCAAGCCCGAGCACACCCTGAACGTGGCCTTCACGGCCCCCGGCCTGAGCGCCCTGGGCGTCCCCGAGCGGCTGCTGGCCACCTTCCCGCCCGCCTTCGTCGAGGGCATGAGGGCGAGGGCCGACCTGCTGGGCGACCGCGGCCCCAGCGACCCGGCGCGCTGGGACGACGGGCTGGGCCAGGGCACGGCCCATGTCATGGTCACCGTCGACACCCTCCGGGCCGGCGCCCTGGGCGAGCACATGGACGACCTGCGGGCCTATGTCGAGCGCCCCGGGAGCGGGCTGGCGGTGGTGCACGAACAGCGGGCCGCGGTGTTCGCCCATGCCCGTGACCAGTTCGGGTTCGCCGACGGGTTCGCCCAGCCCCTGGTCGAGCACAGCGGCATGCCGCCGCGTTCGGGCCGGGGCACACCCGGCCGGTGGTGGGGGTGGAAGCCGGTCAAACCCGGCGAGTTCGTGCTCGGCTACGAGGACGAGGACGGCCTGCTGCCCGACTCGCCGGCCGCCCCCCTGGGGGACAACGGCACGTTCATGGTCTACCGCAAGCTCTACCAGGACGTGGCCGGGTTCCGCCGGTTCCTGCGCGCCCAGGGTGCCCGCTTCCCGGGGGGCGAGGAGAAGCTGGCGGCCAAGATCGTGGGCCGGTGGCGCGACGGCACCCCTCTCGTCCTGTCGCCCGACCGCCCCGACCCGGCCATCTCCGGCGACCTGGAGCGCATCGACGACTTCCGCTACCGCGACGACCTCGACGGCTTCCGCTGCCCCCTGGGCGCCCACATCCGCCGCACCAACCCCCGCGACGCCCTGGGCTGGGGCGGGATGCGCACCAAGCGCCACCGCATCATCCGCCGGGGCATGCCCTACGGGGGGCCGCTACCCGAGGGCGTCCTCGACGACGACGGCGCCGACCGCGGGCTCGTGTTCATCTGCTTCAACGCCTCCATCGAGCGCCAGTTCGAGACGATCCAGCACCAGTGGTGCAACGACGGCAACGTGTTCGGCCTGGGGGCCGACCGCGACTTCCTGCTCGGGGGCCCGGAGGGCACGGGCAAGATGACCGTGCAGGGGGACCCACCGGTGATCGTCTCTCCTATGCTGCCCTTCGTGCAGACGCGGGGCGGTGAGTACC
Source organism: Actinomycetota bacterium (assembly GCA_040754375.1). NCBI lineage: Bacteria > Bacillati > Actinomycetota > Actinomycetota bacterium. The sequence continues at coordinate 7,727 of JBFMCT010000065.1, read as the reverse complement.
TGTTCATGCCCGGCCTCGACGCCCTGCGCGCCCTGGCCGCCGGCTTCGGATGACGGGCCCGTTCGTCACGTCCGGGCCTGGCTCGGGTGACAGCTATCCCCGCCAGTCGGCTCGCACCCGCCAGTTCCGGCTGGGCGCCCCCCGCAGCTTCACGGTGGCCGACGACGGCCGCCGGGTGGTGTTCCTGCGGTCGTCGGCGGGCGACGACCCGGTCAACGCCCTGTGGGTGCTCGACGTGGCCACTGGGGCCGAGCGCCTGGTGGCCGACCCCCGGGCCCTGGTCGGCACCGGCCCCGAGTCGCTGCCGCCCGAGGAACGCGCCCGCCGCGAGCGGGCCCGGGAGGCGTCGGGCGGGATCGTGGCCTACGACACCGACAGCCCGTGCCGGGAGGCGGTGTTCGCCCTCGACGGCCGCCTGTTCCTGGCCGCTCTCGACCGCGACGGCGGGGACGGCGACGCGGCCAGGGTGGCGGCCCAGCCCGGCGGCCACGCTGTGAGCGGGTCGGGCGGTGGTGGGGGGGCGGGGGGCATGGGCCGCCGCGTGGCCACCCTCGGCGGCGAGGGCGAGGGCGAGGGCGAGGGCGAGGCCGTCGAGGACGGCCCGCGTGGCCCTCGGGGCAGGGGTAGCGGGGTGACCGAGGTGGCCGCTCGGCCCGGCGTGTACGACCCCCGCCTGGCCCCCGGCGGCGGCCACGTGGCCTACGTGACAGGCGACACCCTGCGGGTGGTGGACCGCGGTGGCAGTGAGCGGCTGGTCCTGGCGCCCGAGGGGCCGGAGGTGTCGTGGGGTTCGGCCGACTTCGTGGCCGCCGAGGAGATGGGGCGTACCCGGGGCCACTGGTGGTCGCCCGATGGCCGCCGCCTGGCCGTGGCCCGGGTGGACGTCTCCCCTGTGCAGTCCTGGTACATCGCCGACCCAGCCGAGCCGGCGTCGCCCCCGCTGACCGTGCGCTACCCGGCCGCGGGAACAGCCAACGCCGTCGTCGGCCTGTGGCTGGTCGACCTCGACGGGGGCCGCACCGAGGTGGCCTGGGACGCGGCCGCCAAGCCTTACCTGGTGGCCGTGCGCTGGGGGCCCGAGGGACTTCTGGTCACGGTCCAGTCCCGCGACCAGCGCACGCTCGACGTGCTGGCCGTCGACCCCGCGACCGGGCAGACGTCGTTGCTGGCGCGCCAGAGCGACCCGGCGTGGGTGGAGATCGTGCCCGGCACCCCGGCGTGGGCGCCCGGTGGGCGGCTGGTGACCACCGTCGACGGCGAGGGCAGCCGCCGCCTGGCTTTGGACGGCGAGGCTGTCACTCCCCCCGGGCTCCAGGTCCGCCGGGTGGCCCACTCGGGCCCCGCGGGCGTGCTGTTCACGGCTTCGGCCGCCGACCCGACCGAGGTCGACGTCTACCGCCTGGGCCCCGGCGGGGCCCCCGAGCGGCTGACGGGCGGCGGTGGGGTGGGCGACGTGGCCGCCGCCGCCGGCGACGTGGCCGTGCTCTCGTGGGCTTCGCCGGCCGAGCCCGGGGCCCAGGCCCAGGTGTGGCAGGGCGACGTTGCCCTGCACGCCGTGGCCTCGCTCGCCGAGGTGCCCGCGGTGCGGCCCCGGCCGTTGTTCACCACCGCCGGGCCTCGGGCGGTGCACGCCGCCGTCCTGCTGCCGGCCGAGGGCTCCCCCGGGGCGGCCGCTCTGGCGCAGGGCCCCTTGCCCGTGCTGCTCGACCCCTACGGAGGCCCCCATGCCCAGCGGGTGCTTCGGGCGCACAACGCCTTCTTGGGCCCGCAGTGGCTGGCCGACCAGGGCTTCGCGGTGGTGGTCGTCGACGGCCGGGGCACACCCGGCCGGGGCCCGCAGTGGGAGCGGGAGGTGCTCGGCGACCTGGCCGGGCCCGTGCTCGACGACCAGGTCGACGCCCTGGCCGACCTGGCCCGCCGGGACGAGCGCCTCGACCTGTCCAGGGTGGCTGTCCGGGGCTGGTCGTTCGGCGGTTACCTGGCCGCGCTGGCGGTGATCCGCCGGCCTGACGTGTTCCACGCGGCCATCGCCGGTGCGCCCGTCACCGACTGGGCCTTGTACGACACCCACTACACCGAGCGCTACCTGGGCACCCCCCAGTCCGACCCCGACGCCTACCGCCGGTGCTCGCTGGTGGCCGCGGCCGCCGGCCTGCGCCGCCCGCTGCTTCTCGTTCACGGCCTGGCCGACGACAACGTGGTGGCCGCCCACACCCTGCGGTTGTCGCGCGCCCTGCTGGAGTCTGGCCGCCCTCACCAGGTCCTGCCCCTGTCGGGCGTCACCCACATGACCCCCCAGGAGGTCGTGGCCGAGAACCTCCTGCTCCTCCAGGTCGCCTTCCTCAAAGAGGCCCTGGGCCCGGGCTGAGCGGTACCCCAACGAAAACCTGCGCGGGAATCGTGGGCGAAACGCCCACGATTCCCGCGCAGGTTTCGTGGGGTCAGCCCGTCCGGGGCTCGTGGCGGGCCAGCAGGGCGGCCCGCCGGGCCTGGCGCCGGCCCATGACGCGGAAGACCAATAGGTGCACGGGCCACACGGCCCGCCAGTAGGCCAGCCCGAGCAGGCCCTTGGGGCGCAGGGCGGCCACCTGCTCGATCCTGGCCTGTGGGGGACCGCACACCTGGTAGCCCAACCAGGCCTCTCCGCAGAACCACCGGCGGGTGCCCAGCACCAGCGACGACCCGGTCTTCTCCTCCACCACCCACCAGTCGACGGCCGCCCCGGGCTCGACCCGCGGCGGGCGCTGCAAGTGCAGCCGCTCGCCGAACAGCCCGCCCAGGGCCAGCCGCAACCGCCAGGCCCACGGCGTCCCGTACCACCGCAGGTCGCCGCCGCAGCGGGTGAGGTCGTCCTTGGCCCCGTCCACGTCGCCGGCCGGAAGGGAGACGTTGGACCGCATGGCGTAGACGCCGTTGCTGAGCCCGGCACGGAACGACAACAGGCCATGGCCGATGCGGGCGGCCTGCTCGTCGAGGGCGGCGGAGATGGCCTCGGCCACGGGCAGGGGGGCCACGCCGAAGGCGGCGGCCGTCGGCCCGGGGGCGGTCACCACCACCTCGGTGGCCAGGCTGTCGATCAGCGAGTGGCTGACGTGGCGGTCCACGGGCGTGACCAGGTCGACCCAGCGGGCCGACAGGCGGGGGGTGAGGACCGGGACGTCGACGATGACCCGCGGTCGTAGGCCCCGGACCTGGGCGTAGGTGGCGATCATGTCGCGGTAGGTGGTGGCTTCGGGGCAGCCGATCTCGTAGACGCCGGGCCCGACCTCGGGGGCCGCGGCCAGGTAGGCCAGCAGGTCCCGTTCGGCGACGGGCTGCACCCGGGTCGTGATCCAGCGGGGGCACACCATGACCGGCAGTCGCTCGGTCAGGTAGCGGAGCAGTTCGAAAGAGATGCTCCCGGCCCCGATGACCACCGCGGCCCGCAGTTCCACCACGCCCACACCCGCCGAACCCAGGGCCCGTCCCACCTCCTGGCGGCTGCGCAGGTGCTCGGACAGCGTTCCCCGGCCCAGGCCCCCGAGGTACACGATGCGGCCCACCCCGGCCGCCGCCGCGGCCTGGGAGAACGACTCGGCCAGGGCCCGGTCCCTTCCGGAGAACCCCTCGCCGCCGGCCATGGAGTGGACGAGGTAGTAAGCGGCGTCGCAGCCGGCCAGGGCCTCGGCCAGGGCCGGCGTGTCGGCCACGTCGACTGCCCGCGCCACGGCCGCCGCGGGCAGCTGGTCGGCCCGCCGACCGATGGCGACCACGCGGTGGCCCAGGCCGGCCAGGTGGGCCACCAGCCGCCGGCCGACGTAACCGCCGGCCCCGGCCACCGCGTAGGTCGCCAGGGTTACCCCTCGAACCCGCCCAGGTCGGCCAGGGCCACGGCCAGGCGCACGTACTTGTTGCGCCCGAGGTCACCGACCGTCTTGATGTTGAAGGCCTCCTGCAGGTGGACGGCGTCTCCCTCGCTGATGCCGGCGATGGCGTCGACGGGGGCGTCGAGCAGGTCGCTCAGGGAGTGGTTCTCGTAGGCCTTGGTGAGGCCCTTCTCCAGGTTGGCGGCAACGGCCATCTCGGCTCCTTTCCGATGGTACGGGCCGCGAATCCAAGCCGGGCGCCGGGCCGCCGTCAAGTGGTCGGTGGGCCCTACGGGCGCGAGGCGCAAGCCAGCCCTCAGCGGGTGACGGTGGCGGGCAGGGCGGCCAGGCGACGGGCGAAGTCCTCGACGATCTGTTCGACGCTCGTGGCCCCCCGTACGGGAGGGACGGGCCGGCCGTCCTTGAGGTAGACGTAGACGCCGAGCAGGAGCCGGCCCCGGCGCAGGAACACGAGGACCGTGCGGGCCGGCGGGCTGGTCTCGCCCACCTCGTGGTAGTCGAAGGCCAGCCGCTCGACGCCGGCCACCACCGGCCAGTCCCGGTCGGGGGGCGTGCCGAACACCAGGCCCACCACCTCCCCGGTGCTGGGGCGGCGCAGGGCACCGGAGCACCCGGCCTGGGCGGCCCGCAGCTCGACGAAGGCCTGAGCGGTGGCGGCCTCGTCCTGGTAGGCCACGGCCTCGGTGGACATCACCAGTTCCTGGCGGGGGTCGACCACACCGACCTGGCGGCGGGCGATGCGCAAAGCCTCGCTGGGGAAGGCGGCCGCGCACAGGTTGAGCGTGACCTCGTTGGCCGTCTGGTCGCCGCCCGGGTAGAGGCCCACGGCGTAGCCCTCGGGAACGTCCTCGGGCTGGACCGACAGGGCGGGCAGGGCGCCCGGGTTGTCGCTGTCGAGGGCGATGTAACCCTCGGGCAGGCTCGTGTCACACGTGGTGGCCAGCAGCCCGGCCAGCACCAAGCCGGCCACCGCCGCCCTCATCAGGGCTGCGCCGCCTCGTGGACGGGCCCACCGGGCCCGTCGGCGCTCACCGGGCCACCGGGCCCCACCGGGCCGCGCCCCACCGGGCCACCGGGCCCGTCGGCGCTCACCCGGCCACCGGGTCGCCGCGCCCCACCGGGCCGCGGACGGCCACAGGCCCAACCGGTGCGGGTTGGCTGGCCTCGCTGGCCTGGCGGGCGTGGTAGCTGGAGCGGGCCAGGGGCGACGCCTCGACGTGGGAGAAGCCCATGGCCTGGCCTGTGCGCCTCAGCTCGTCGAGCTCGTGGGGGTGCCACCAGCGGGCGACGGGCAGGTGGGCGGCGCTGGGCCGCAGGTACTGGCCCACGGTGAGGATGTCGACGCCCACGCTGCGCAGGTCGGCCATGGCCTCGACCACTTCGGCCGGTTCCTCGCCCAGGCCGACCATGAGGCCCGACTTGGTCGTCAGCCCGGCCGCCTTGGCCCGCCCCAGCAGGGCCAGGCTGCGGGCGTAGGAGGCCTGGGGCCGCACGGCCCGCTGCAGCCGGGCCACGGTCTCGAGGTTGTGGTTGAGCACGTCGGGCCGGGCCGCGAACAGTGCGGCCAGCACCGCGGGGTCGCCCTTGCAGTCCGGGACGAGGACCTCGACGGCCGTGCCCGGGCAGCGCGCCCGCACCGCGTCCACGGTGGCCGTGAACTGGGCCGCGCCCCCGTCGGCCAGGTCGTCGCGGGCCACGGCCGTCACGACCGCGTGAGCCAGGCCCATGCGGGCCACGGCCTCGGCCACCCGGGCCGGTTCGGCAGGGTCGGGGGGCCCGGACGGGCGCCGGGTGTCGACCAGGCAGAACCCACATGCCCGGGTGCAGCGGTCGCCGTTGATCATGAACGTGGCCGTGCCGTCGTTCCAGCACTCGAAGATGTTGGGACAGCCGGCCTCCTCGCACACCGTGACCAGTTCCAGCTCCCGCATGGTGCGCTTGAGCTGGCGGTAACCGTCGCCCAGGTCGGCCCGCACCCGGAGCCACTCCGGCTTGCGGGCACCGATCGTCAGCGCCTCGGGGACGGCGACCGGCCCGGCCGCCCAGGCGACATCGGCCCGGCTGGCCTGCCCCCCGCCCCAGTGCTCGGCCGCTCGGGCGCTCACGGCCTCGACCACCGCCCGCATCGTCACCCGCACCCCCTCGGCGGCCATCGAGGTGACCGCCTTGTCGGGGATCCCGCACGGCACGATGCGGTCGAACCACGCCATGTCGGGGTCGACGTTGAGGGCGAACCCGTGCATGGTCCGGCCCCGGCTGCGCCGCACCCCCACGGCACACACCTTGCGGGGGGCGGGGCCGTCAGGCCCGGCCCACACGCCCGGGAACCCGGGGAGCCGCCCCAGCCCCCCCAGCCCGAGGTCGGCGCAGGCGTCGATGACCACCTGCTCCACCGACCGGACGAAGGCGGGCGTGGCCCCCGGCCCGTCGGGCCAGGACAGCACCGGGTAACCCACGAGCTGGCCCGGCCCGTGGTAGGTCACGTCGCCGCCCCGGTCGGTGCGCACCAACTCGGCCCCGACCGACGCCGGGTTCACCAGCACGTTGGCCGGGTCGCCCCGCAGGCCCAGGGTGAAGACGTGGGGGTGCTCCTGGAGCAGGAGGTATGGATGGCGGGAATGGGCGAACAGCGCCCGCTGCAGGCCGTGGGCGTCGTGGAAGCGGACGCGCCCCAGCCAGCGCACCCGCAGGGGGCTGTCCACCCGGGGGTGTCCTAGGCCCGCGGCGGCCGGGCGGCGGCGGCCACTACAGCTCCTGGGCCCAGTCGCGGGTCTCGATGATGTCCTTGATCCTGGCCACGAAGGCCGACGCGTAGGCCCCGTCGAAGGCCCGGTGGTCGAACGACAGCCCGACCACGCCCACGGGGTGGACGGCCACCGCGTCGCTGCCGTCGGGTAGCTCGATGGCGACCGGCTTCTTGCGGATGCCGTCGGTGGACAGCACAGCCACCTGGGGCTGGTTGATGACCGGGAACGTGATGAACGTGCCGAACGGCCCCGGGTTGGTGATCGTGATCGTGCCCCCGGAGATGTCGTCGGCCGTCAGCTCGCGCGACCGCGCCCGCCGGGCCAGGTCGGCGATCGAGCGGGCCAGGGCCGTGAGCCGGAGCTGGTCGGCGTCGTGGACCACGGGCACGATCAGGCCCTCGAAGTTGAGGTCGACGGCGATGGCCAGGTGGGTGCGGCGGTGGACGATGAGCTGGTTGTCGCCCACCGAGGCGTTGACGTGGGGGAACTCGGCGATGGCGTCGATAGTGGCCCGGGCGATGAACGGCAGGTAGGTCAGCGAGAAGCCCTCACGGGCCTTGAACTGCTCCTTGTGGGCCGCCCGCACCTGGTCGACGGCCCAGAAGTCGACCTCGGTGGCCACCAGCACGTGGGCCGACGTGGCCTGGGACCGGATCATGTGCTCGGCCGTGCGCTTGCGGATGTTGGAGAAGGCGATGACCTCGTCGTCGCCTCCGGCCCGAGGCACGGCCACCGGCTTGGCCGTGGCGGCGGGGGACGCGGCCGGCGGGGCCGCTTGGCTGGCGCCCGCGCCCTGGCGGGCGGCCGCCCGGCCGCCACTGCGGTCGATGTAGGCCAGCACGTCGCCCCGGGTGACCCGCCCTCCCTGACCGGTGCCGGGGATCTGCTCGGGGTCGAGACCGTGCTCGTTGACCAGGCGGCGAACGACAGGGGAGAGCAGCCGGCCGGCCGTCAGGTCGCTGGGACCGTTCCCACCCCCGCCGCGGCCGTTGCCCTCGGGCTGACCGCCGGCTGCGGGGGCCTCGGGAGCGGCGGGGGCCGCGGGGGCCGGAGGGGCCGCGGCGGCCGGAGGGGCCGCGGGGGCCGCGGGGGCCTCGGGAGCGGCGGGAGCCGC
>JBFMCT010000064.1 GCA_040754375.1 Actinomycetota bacterium | reverse complement strand
AGACCAGGTAGGGGGCGTCGAGCTCGCCCCGCTCGGCCATGAACAGGTTGTGGGTCCACTCCGCGCCGCACTCGACGGACACGACCGTGTGGATGAGCTCGACCCTGGGCAGGCCGGGGATGATGCCCGCCAGCAGGTGCTCGAGCCGGGGGTGGGTGGCGCCGGTGGCGGCCACCGAGCACCCGTCGCACGAGCCGCCCACCATCCAGATCAGGTAGATCTTCTCGAGCGGGCCGAGGCGGACCTTCGACGTGTCGGGCTCGACCGCACGCGACCGCACCCCGATGGGGGCCATGGGGTCGAGCGGGTTCTGGCGCCAGTCGAGGTACTGACTGCCACGAGCGGCGATGTCGGTGCCGGCACCGGTGCCGACGACCGCCGCGCCGGGAGCCTGCCGTCCACGTCCACTTGATCCGGTAGCCATCAGGCGGGTCACCTCTCCGTTGTTGGTCGCGCTATATGAGCAGCGCACTTATATGAGACCAGTAGATGTCAGATTACATCTAGCCAGCGCCCACGTCAGGTGGAACTTCGGGGTTCCCCTCTTTTTCGGTGCCGCAGCGGCGGTTGGACGGGCGGGCGCTCTCAGCGGGCGAGGTCGTCGGTGCCAACTACGCCTGAGGGTGGCGCGAGAATCCGGAGTACGGCAGATCGGAGGAGGTAGATGTCCCTTCTTGGCGAGCAAGCTCCTGGGCGGACGGGCGAAGACGGCACTGCGGCCGCCAACGAGAGCTTGGACGACGTAGCCGACAACCTAGCGCGTGCCGCGCTGGCCATGGCCCGTCGCTACCACGAGCCCGGTGCCACCCTGTGGTGCGCCTCCCCGCGGTGGCCCTTCCACGCCCACCACGTGGCCGTCGAGTTCGTCCACCCGGTCATCGTGGGCAAGCGGGCCCTGGCCGCCCTCACGGTCCCGACCGGGGCGGACCTGGTGGCGACGCTGCGGGCCTCGGTGCGGCCCGGGGACATGGTCCTGGCCCTGGCGCCCGCCGACGACGCGGCGGTGACCGACGTCATGCGCCGGGGGCGGGCCTGGGGTGTCGAGACCATCTGGATCGGCAGCGGCCCCCGGCCGCCGGCGGGTGCCGCCGACCACACGATCTGGCTTGAGGCCACCGACGAGCTCGACGCCTCGGAGAAGTTCGTGCGGATCTACCACATGCTGTGGGAGCTGACCCACGTGTGCTTCGAGCACCCCGGACTTCTCAAGGCCGAGCCCGAGTGCGACGACCCGGACGGGCTGGGCGTGTGCATCACCTGCTCGGACGAGGGCCGCCTGGCCGAGGTCGTGACCGTGGACGGGGACGAAGCCGTCGTCCGGACCCCCGCCGGCCAGGAGCGCATCGACGTCTCGTTGCTGGACAGTCCCGAGCCCGGCGACCTGGTACTGGTGCACGCCGGCTTCGCCATCGGCAACGGCGGGGGAGCGTGAACCATGAGTGACGCCACCGACTTCCTCTACCCGTTCATCGAAGGCGACGAGACCGACGCCCCCAGCCTGCTGGCCGACCTGGCCGGCTCGGCCAGGGAGAAGTGGGACGAGAGCCGGGCCCTGCGAGAGCGCTGCCTCGAGGAGTCGGCGGCCGCCGTCGCCGAGGTGGCGGCCGCCATGGCCGAGCGCTTTGTGGCCGGAGGCCGCCTCTACTCCTTCGGCAACGGGGGCAGCGCGACGGACGCCGACGGCGTGGCCCAGCTCTACACCCAGCCGCCCTACGGCATCCCCCTGGCCGCCCGGTCGCTGGTCGAGGACCACGCCGTGCTGACCGCTCTGGGCAACGACATCGGCTTCGAGAACGTGTTCTCCCGCCAGGTCATCGCCCACGCCCGTGAGGGCGACATGGCCATGGGCTTCTCCACCAGCGGCAACTCCGACAACCTGCTGCGGGCCTTCGGCGAGGCCCGCAAGCGGGGCGTGTTGACGATCGGCCTGGCGGGCTACGACGGTGGCCGCATGGGGTCGGACCCTTCAGTGCAGCACTGCCTGGTGGCTCGCTCCCAGAGCGTCCACAGGGTCCAGGAGGCCCAGGCCGCCCTTACCCACGCCTTGTGGGCAGCTGTCCAGGAAGCGATGGAGGGCGCCCACCGGGCCGCGGGGACGAGGCCCGCGGCCTGACCACCCAGGTCAGCGCCGGGGCGGGCCGATCGTGAGAGGCTTCTGGCAGGTGCACAGAGCCTCCTCGCAGCGATGGACGCCCTTGTTCTGCTCGAGCCGGGCCAGGACGTCTTCGAGGGTCTGGCGCAGCGTGGCCAGCTCGGCGATGCGCTCGCTGGTCTCGCTCAGCTTGCGCTCGACGAGGTCGGCCAGGTCGGCGTGGTTCTCGCCGCAGCAGCCGTCGGCCACGTGGAGGAACTCCTTGGTCTCGGCCAGGCTGAGGCCCAACACCTTGGCCCGGGCGATGAGCTCGATGCGGCGCAGGGCCTCGGCGTCGTAGAGGCGGTAACCGGCCTCGGTGCGTTCGGCCGGCTCGACCAGTCCCATCGACTCGTAGAGGCGGAGGGCCTTGCGGCTCAGGCCGGTCCGGCGCCCGACCTCGGCGACTTGGAGGTAGGTGCTCTCGTGCTCTCCCATTACCCCAGGGTACCCGGCCCTTGGGGCAAAGTTCAGGGTCTCAGGAGGTGCTCAGGGACCTGGCCGGGGACCGGTGCTCAGGCAGCGCTGCCATAGGGCTGCCCGAGCTGGTCGTAGCACTCGGCGTGGTAGTGCTCGACCCGGTCCCAGACCTGGTCGACGTAGACGTTGGCGATCACCTGCTGGAGCTTGAGCTTGGCCGAGAACTTGACCGGCTTGTCGCATCCGGCGCACACGGCCGAGTTGCCGGCCTCCACCGGGCGGGCCACCGCTCGGCTGGTTCGGGGTCGCTGTGCCGTTGTCATGTCACTTGTATCGGCAGCCGGAGGGGAGGGCTCAAGGCCAGCCGTGGAAAAATTTCTTGCCTGCTGACTTGACGAACGACCACCCTCCGTGTGAACCTTCACTCGTCGGGGCTCGGGGTGCGTCCGCCGTGCACCCCCGCCCCGACCCTTTCGCGCCGGGGGTTGGTCCGGTGGCAACGGCCCCCTCCCACGCCGCCCGTTGTCAGTCGGCGACCGCCCGCCCGCTCCCCGGGGCCCCACCCGGGCCGGCCACGCTACGTGCCCGCCTACGTGCCCGCCGGCGAAGTGGTCAGTCGGGCGCTTGGACCGAGCTGAGCACGGCGTAGAACGTTGGCAGCAGCGAGTCCCAAGTCTCCGACGGCGCCCTGAAGGACATGGTGAAGCTGTGGCCTCGCGTCTGGAACCCGAGGTCGACGGCATGGACCCCCGCCCCGGCGTCCTCGTAGGTGTACTCCCATAGGGCCGCCCGGTAGCCCAGGTAGCTGGCCGGGCTGAGCTGGAGCCGCTCGTAGCTGGTAAGGCGGCCGGACGCGTCGCGCTCCTGGGCCGTCCAGACCTCCTCGGGGTCGCTACCTCGTTCGTCGCGGTAGTTGACGGTCATCGACACGCCCGCGGTCCCGTCCCGCACGATGACCTGGCGGCCCACCTCGGTGATGCCCCAGCCCGGGGGATAGGAGAAGCCGAAATCGACGGCCTGGTACCGGTAGGGCGACCAGTCGGCGGGCACCGAAGCCGGGTCCACGGCCAGGACGGGACGGTTCCCGGCCGTACCCCCGGCGGTGTCGCGGTCGCGCGACGAGGTGATGCGGCCGTTGGTGACCAGCAAAGCCACGAGCACGACGACCACCGTGGAACAGAGCACGACCACACCCATGTTGCGGCGGGCGGCCGGGGGCGGCGGCCACGAAGGCGCCGACCGGTAGCGGTGGCCCGTGCCGAGGTCGTCGGGCTCACCCCTGCGGTCCTCCTGGTCGCCTTCGCCCACGTCGTCGACCTCGCGGGCGCCGGTCGCGTCGTCCCCGGCGCCGGCCGGGGAGAACGGGTCGTCGACGTCCGGCGGGGCGGCCTCCTCGTACTCGTCGGGCAGCCAGATGTCGTCGTGGTCGAGGCCCCAGCTGTCCCAGTTGTCGGAACGGTCGACCTCCTGGGCGGGCGCCTCGCCCCACTCGTCCTGGAAGGTGCCCTGGCCGTCGCCCCCGCTGTCGGCCTCGTCGGGGGCCCACTGCCAGCCCGCGGTGTCGGCGGCCACGGCCGCGCCCCAGTCGCGCTGCCCGCCGTCGCCCTCGCCGATGCCCTCGCCGACGCCCTCGCCGATGCCCTCGCCGACGCCCTCGCCGACGCCCTCGCCGTCGCCGATGCCCTCGCCGATGTAGTGGAAGTCCTCGGCGTCGCCGGCCACCCCGGCCTCGTCGCTCTCCGTCCACGGCTCGGCCACGGGAGGGCGCCGGCGCCGTTCCCGCCAGCCCCGGCGGCGGGGTTCAGGACCAGGGTCTCCCAACGGCACGCCGGCGATGGCGGCCAGGACGTCGAGGGCGGTGTCGAGCGAGGGCCGGTCCGCGGCCGCGGGGCTGAGGAGGCGGTCGAGGAGGTCGCCCAGGGCGCCGGCCCGGGCCGGCGGGCGGCGCGCACGGGCAGCCCCGTCCCCACCCGGGGCGAACGGTGCCGCCCCCTCGACGGCGAACTGGAGCACGGCCCCGAGCCCCCACAGGTCGGTGGCCGGGCCTACCGGGCCGCCCTCGACCTGCTCGGGCGCGAGGTAGGACGGGTCAGGCGCCAGCTCGGCCCACGTGGGCCCGTCCGGGGTGCCGCCCCCGGCCGCCACGGCACCGCGGATCACGGCCGCCAGGCCCAGGCCGGTGAGGTGGGCCGGGCCCTTCTCGGGCACCAGCACGGCGGCCGGCGACAGGCACCCGTGGAAAAGCCCCTTGGCGTGGGTGACGGCCAGCGGGCCGATCAGGTCCACGCCCAGGGCGGCCGCTTTCTTGACGGCCAGCGCTCCCTTGCGCTCGACCACCGCGGCCAGGTCGCGGTACTCGACGGGCCGGTAGACCAGGACCAGCCGGTCGCCGTCGACGAACGCGTCGTGCACATGGACTGCGAGCTCATGGTCGACCCGGATAGCCAGCCGTGCGGCCATGAGGGCCTCACGGAGCACGTTGGGGTCGCGGGTGAACAGGTCACCGGGCAGTCGCACGTCGCGCAGGTGCACGGGGCGGTCGAGGCCCTGGTCGAAGGCGCGCCACGTGGTGCCCAGCGCGTCCTCGCCGAGGGGCTCGTCCAGGGCGTAGCGTTGGTCGACCAGCTGGCCGCTGGCCAAGCCTCCTGGCATGGCGGCCACCGTACCCGACGTCCGCCCGCCCGAGGGCACGCCTGTGGGGCCATTGTGCGCTCCGGTCGGCGGCCCGGCTCGGGGCCGCCGCCTAGCGTCGAGGCGCGGGGCACACCCGGTCTGCTCGGTACGATGGCGAGGCGATGAGCGAACCAGCGTCGGCCCCCGGGCAGGCCTTCGGGCCCAATGCCTGGCTGGTCGACGAGATGTACGACCGCTACCGGGCCGACCCGGGCTCCGTCGGGGACAGCTGGCGGGACTTCTTCGAGGGCTACCGGCCCGACGGAGCGGCCGTGCCGCCGACGGCCCCGTCGGGGCCGGCCGACGGCCCCGTTCCCTCCGCTCCTGCCCGGCCCCCGGCGTTCGACGGGGACAGCGGTGAGCCCCTGCGGGGTGCGGCCGCCCGCCTGGCCGTGAACATGGAGGCCAGCCTCGGCGTGCCCACGGCCACCAGTGCGCGGGTGGTGCCCGCCCGCCTCTTGGAGGTCAACCGCACCGTCCTCAACAACTACCTGGTGCGCACCGGCGGGGCCAAGGTGAGCTACACCCACATCATCGGCTACGCCGTTGTGCGGGCGGCCGTGGCCGTGCCCGCCATGAGCTCGTCGTTCTCCCGCCGGGGTGAGCAGGCCCGGGTCGTCCGCCACCCCCATGTGGGCCTCGGCCTGGCGGTCGACGTGGTCAAGGCGGACGGGTCGCGCACGCTGGTGGTCCCGGTGGTGCGCGAGGCCGACACCCTCGATTTCCGGGCCTTCCACGCCGCCTACGAGGACCTCGTACGCCGAGCCCGGGCGGGCCGGGCCACCCCCGACGACTTCGCGGGCGCGACCATGACCCTGACCAACCCGGGGACGCTGGGCACGGTGGCCTCCGTACCCCGCCTGATGCCCGGCCAGGGGGTCATCGTGGGCGTCGGGGCGCTGGCCTACCCGGCCGAGTACCACGGGGCCGACCCGTCCCGGCTGGCCGACCTGGGCCTGTCCAAGGTGATGACGCTCACCTCGACCTACGACCACCGCGTGATCCAGGGGGCGGAGTCGGGGCTGTTCCTGGCCCGGGCCCACGAGCTGCTGATGGGCGCCGACGACTTCTACGGAGAGGTCTTCCGCTCCATGGGGGTGCCCTACGAGCCCGTGCAGTGGCGTCCCGACCGCAACCCGATAAGCCACGACGACATGGCCCGGGCCAAGCAGGTCCACGTCCAGACGCTCATCAACATGTACCGGGTGCGGGGGCACCTGATCGCCGACCTCGACCCCCTGGGGCTGAAGGAGGTGCGTACCCACCCCGAGCTCGACCCGGCAACCTACGGGCTGACCATCTGGGACCTTCAGCGGGAGTTCTTCACCGACGGCCTGGCCGGCCGTGACTGGATGGCGCTGGGCGACGTGCTGGGCATCCTGCGCGACGCCTACTGCCGGCGGGTGGGCGTCGAGTACATGCACATCCAGGAGCCCGACCAGAAGCGGTGGGTCCAGCAGCAGGTGGAGGGCGTGCAAACCTCGCTGAGCCCCGACGAGCAGCACCACGTGCTCGACCGGCTCAACGCGGCCGAGGCGTTCGAGCGCTTCCTGCACACCAAGTACGTGGGCCACAAGCGCTTCGGCCTCGAGGGAGCCGAGAGCGCCATCGTGCTCATCGACGAGCTGCTCGACTGCGCGGCCCGGGCCAAGGCCCAGGAGGCCGTGCTGGGCATGGCCCACCGGGGGCGGCTGAACGTGCTGGTCAACATCGTGGGCAAGTCGCTGCGCCAGATCTTCCGGGAGTTCGAGGGCGACCTCGACCCGGCGACCACGCAGGGTTCGGGTGACGTGAAGTACCACGTGGGCGCCTCGGGCAAGTTCACCGGGCGTTCCGGCTTGCCCCTGCCGGTCACGCTGGCGTCCAACCCCTCCCACCTGGAGGCCGTGGACCCGGTCGTCGAGGGCATGGTGCGGGCCAAGCAGGACCTCATCGACGACCCCGAGGCGTTCAGCGTCGTGCCCATCGTCATCCACGGCGACGCCGCCTTCGCGGGCCAGGGGGTGGTGGCCGAGACGCTCAACCTGTCGGCCCTGCGCGGGTACCGCGTCGGGGGGACCGTCCACGTGGTCATCAACAACCAGCTCGGGTTCACCACTGCGCCGGCCGAGGCCCGCTCGTCGTTCTACGCCACCGACGTGGCCAAGATCGTTCAGGCCCCGATCTTCCACGTCAACGGTGACGACCCCGAGGCCTGTGTCCGAGTGGCCCGGCTGGCCTTCGAGTTCCGCCAGCGGTTCCACAAGGACGTCGTCATCGACATGGTCTGCTACCGCCGCCATGGCCACAACGAGGGCGACGACCCGTCCTACACCCAGCCCCTGATGTACAAGCGCATCGAGGCCCGCCGGTCGGTCCGCAAGCTCTACACCGAGACGCTCGTGCGCCGGGGCGACTTCACCATCGAAGAGGCCGAGAAGGCGCTGGACGACTTCATGGCCAAGATGCAGCTCGCCTTCGAGGAGACCCGCCAGTCCCACCCGCCCCAGCCTTCGGAGGTCGAGCTGGCCGGCGGCCAGCCACCCGAGGTCAAGCCCTCTCCCCCGACCGGGGTGGCCCGTGAGGTGCTCGACCGGGTAGTCGACGCCGTGCACCGGACGCCGCCCGGGTTCACCGTCCATCCCAAGCTGGCCCGCCAGTTGGCCGCCCGGCTGCACGTCTACGCCGGCGGGCACGTCGACTGGGCGCTGGCCGAGGCCCTGGCCTTCGGCTCGCTGCTCAGCGAGGGGACCGACGTGCGCCTGACCGGCCAGGACACCCGGCGGGGCACGTTCTCCCAGCGCCACAGCGTGCTCGTCGACTACGGCTCGGGCGAGGAGTGGACGCCCCTGAGCCACCTGGGCGGGGCCCAGGGCAAGTTCTGGGCCTACGACTCGCTGCTCTCCGAGTACGCCGCCCTGGGCTTCGAGTACGGCTACTCGGTGGCCCACCGCGAGGCCCTGGTGGCCTGGGAGGCCCAGTTCGGGGACTTCGCCAACGGGGCGCAGATCATCATCGACCAGTTCCTCACGGCCGCCGAGGACAAGTGGGGCCAGCAGTCGGGGCTCGTGCTGCTCCTGCCCCACGGCTTCGAGGGCCAGGGCCCCGAGCACTCGTCGGCCCGCATCGAGCGCTTCCTGACCCTGTGCGCCGAGGACAACATCTCGGTGGTCAACCCCACGACCGCGGCCCAGTACTTCCATGTGCTGCGCCGCCAGGTGCGGATGGCCCGCCGCCGACCCCTCGTCCTGCTCACCCCCAAGTCGCTCCTGCGGGCGCGGGTGGCGCGCTCGGCGGTGGACGAGCTCGAAAGCGGCGCCTTCCGAGAGGTGATCGACGACCCGGCGTTCGCCGGGGACGAGGGTGGGGCCGTGCGCCGGGTGGTCGTGGCCAGCGGCAAGGTGGCCTATGACCTCATGGCGGCGCGCGACGAGCGCGCTCTGGCCGTGCCGGTAGTGAGGGTGGAGCAGCTCTACCCGTGGCCCGAGGAACTGCTCCTCGCCGCGCTGGGCCGCTACCCGGCGGCCACCGAGGTCGTCTGGGCCCAGGAGGAGCCCGAGAACATGGGCGCGTGGCCGTGGGTGCACGTCCGCCTCCACCGGGCGCTGCGGGACCGGGCCGAGCTGAGCCACGTGAGCCGCCGGGCCTCTGCCAGCCCGGCCTCGGGCAGCCACAGCGTCCACGCCGTCGAGCAGGACCAGCTCGTCACCCAGGCCCTGGAGGGCTAGGTGGCTGGTTGCACCGGACCGACAACAAGTTGTGGATCGCAACTGCCGCCCGACTGCGTGAGCGCCAGCGAGCCGGGCGGGGATGGGGGAGCAAGGCCCAGCCGTGCCTCGGGGGCGTAGCCCCCGAGGCAACTAGGCCCGGGAGGGCTAGGCCCCGGCGGGTTAGACGCTGATAAAGAAGGCGCCGATGACGGCCACCAGGTTGAAGAAGCCGTGGGCGGCCACCGACGTGCTCACCCGCCGCCAGCGGGCGGTTATGCCGAACACCACGCCGGCAGCCGCGATCACGGCGATCACCGAGAAGTTGGCCAGGCCCAGCAACGGGCTGTAGTGGGCCAGGCCGAACAGCAGGGCCTGTAGGGCGATGGCGGCCGCCGCCCCGACGGCCGTGGTCAGCGAGCGCAGCAGCAGGCCCCGGAAGAAGAGCTCCTCTACCAGGGGCGCCCCGGCGATGGCGATGGCCGCGAACACCAGGAAGCTGGCCGCGCTGTCGCGCACCTCGCCGTACACGCCCTGGTTGGTGCCCACGAGCTCCTCGGGCCCGAGGAGGAAGGGCACGAGCACCAGTGCACCCGCGAAGCGCGCCGCTATGGACATCAGCAGGCCCCAGGAGAAGTCCTTGCCCGTGAACTTGAGCCCGTAGTCGCGGGCCAGGCGCCCCGACCCGTAGCGGCGGCTGGCCAGCCAGCACGCCCCCAGCAAGCCCGACCACAACCCGGCCAGGTTGAGCAGCAGGACGGCGATCGGGGGCAGGCCGGCCAGGTCGGCGGCCAAGGCCAGGGCCGAACCCACGATGAGGCCGACGACGAACCCTCCGAGGCCGTAGAAGGCGGCCCGGCCCGGCAGCACGGCCCGGTCGTCGGGCGGCAGGGCCGGGCCCGAGCCCTGGGCCCCCGGCACCGGGCGCTCGGTGACCTGGCCGCCCACGACCACGTTCGACGCCCATGCCTGGCCGTCCCAGTAGCGCAGGTCGGCCACTCCCGACGGGTCGGGGTACCAGGCGGGCGGGGGCAGAGGTGCGTCAGTCACGACGGCTGGCGGGCCGGCGCACCACGGGGTCGTGAAAGGGCGCCAAACGCGGACCAATCCTACTCTCCGGTCCCGCCCGCGTGGCCAAGCGCCTCCTAGGAACGGCTCGGCATCGACGGTAGGAGGCACTCGGGAGGAGGCCGCGGACGCCCTGGGCGGTGAGGGTGCACCCTCTGGGCCACGGCGAGTGGTTGACTGAGCGGGATCATGGCTGAGCGCTACGTCGTCGTCGACGGTTCCAACATCGCCACCGAGGGCCGGGACATCCCGAGCCTGGCCCAGCTCGACGAGGCCGTACGCGCCTTTATGGCCGAGCGGGCGAGCGACGAGGAGGTGATCGTCGTCGTGGACGCCACCTTCGGTCACAGGATCGACCCCCGGGAGAAAGCCGAGTTCGAGCAGGCCGAGCGGGCCGGCGAGCTGGTGTCGCCTCCCGCGGGCGCCGTGGGCCGGGGGGACGCCTTCCTCCTGCAGGTCGCGGACCGTACCAACGCGGTGGTCCTGTCCAACGACTCGTTCCAGGAGTTCCACGCCGAGTACCAGTGGCTGTTCGACGACGGCCGGTTGATCGGGGGCAAACCCGTCCCCCGGGTGGGCTGGTTCTTCACGCCCCGCACCCCGGTGCGGGGGCCCAAGAGCCGGGAGGTGACCCGGGCGGCCAAGAAGGCCCGCAAGACGGTCGTGAAGCGGGCGGCCGTGGCCGAGGGGCCGGTGGCCGAAGCCATCGCCGAGGCCACCGCCGAGGCCATCTCGCCTGACTCGGGCGGCGCAGCCAATGGCGACAGCGGTGGCGACGGCGACGGCGAGGGAAGGTCGGGCAAGAAGCGGGCCCGCCGGCGCCGGTCGAAGCCCGTGGGGGCGGTCAACGACCCGCTGCCGTTCATCCAGTTCATCGCCGACCACCCTCTGGGATCGAGCGTCGAAGGCGAGGTCGAGGGCTTCACGTCCCACGGGGCCTTCGTGATGGTGGGCCAGGCCCGCTGCTACGTGCCGCTGTCGGCTCTCGGTGACCCCGCCCCCCGGACGGCCAAAGGGATCCTGCGGCGCACCGAGGTGCGGACGTTCGTGGTCCAGGCCCTCGACCCCCCCCGCCGGGGGATCGAACTGGCCCTGCCTGAGGTAGCCCGGGTGGCCGGCGCGCCCACCGAGGAAACCGTCGAAGCCGACATGGGTGCGGTGCGCAAGGGCCGGGGCCGGTCCAAGGGCACCAGCGTGGCCGAAGCCGACAGCGGGGCGGGCGGCGCGTCCATCGGGCAGGAAGGACCGCCGACCGGCCCCGACGGGGACGCCGCGGGGGACGACGTGGCCGACGGCGAGCCTGGGGACGGCGGGGCCGGGGCCGGTGAGGCGCCCGCCGGTCGCCGCCGGCGCCGCTCGCGCCGGGCCCCCGGGCCGGCCGGTCCCGCGGCCGAGCCCGAGCCCGCTGATGGCGGTCGCCACCGCCCGGCCACCGCTCAGCCCGGGGCGGGCGCGGCCGAGCCCGTCCCGGCCGAGCCGCGCTCGGCGGCCCCGGGCGGGTCATCCCCCGAGGGCAACCAGATCGAGCCGGCCGGGGCCGCTGACGATGCACTCCCGGGGGGCCCCGCGCCCGACGGGCCGCCGGCCATGCGCCCCCGCCGAGCCACCAAAGCCG
>JBFMCT010000063.1 GCA_040754375.1 Actinomycetota bacterium | reverse complement strand
TCGAGATGGACAAGGGCAAGCTGGTCAACTACCAGATCACCACCCCGTCCACCCTCAACGCGGCCCCGACCGACCCGTTCGGCCAGCTCGGCCCCTACGAGGAGTGCGTGGTGGGCACGCCCCTGCTCGAGTCGGTCCCCGAGGACCAGATCAAGGGCATCGACGTGCTCCGGGCCGTGCGCAGCCTCAACCCGTGCATGCCCTGCACCACCCACATGGACACCGGCAAGGGCGTGATCGTGCGGGAGGTCAACTCCTGCGGCTGCACGTTCGAGTAGAGCGTCTGTCCCCCGCCCCCTTCGAGGGGTGATCGACGAGCGGGCCCTTTCCGTCGGGGCCCGCTCGTCGCGTCCGGGGACATTGCTCAAGGCAAAAGACACGCTCAAGGCAGGGCCCTTGGGCGCCGATACCCGGGGGGATGAGAAGGCTGCGTGGCCCCTCGGCCGTGGTAGTGGCCGTTACGGTCGCCGCCGGGCTGCTCACCGGTTGCGCCGGACGCGGGCCCACCACGCTCACCGCCGGGGACCGCCCACCGGCCGACGGCGGTCCCGCTCGCCTGGTGGTCGTCCACGCCGCCGATCTCCCGGGGTTCGACGAATCGCCCCCGTCCGCCCTCGAGCCGGCCGGGGCCCGGGCCGCCGGGGACTTCGAGGCGTGCGCGGGCGCGGCCGTCACCCTCGACGGCGCCGAACACTCGGCCGTGTCCCCGGGGTTCGTGAAGGACCGCTCGACCCTGGTCACCTCGCTGGCCATCGTGTCTTCCGACCGTCAGGCGGCCGAGAGGGCCATGGACGACCTCAGCCGGTCCGACATCGGGGCCTGCCTCACCGAGCTGTTCACGGGCGTGCTCTCCCTCGACCTGCTGCCCGGGGCCACCACCCGCACCGAGCTCCTCCCGGCCCGCGAGATCGGCGACCAGTCCGTGACCTGGCGCACGACGATCTCGGTCGGCCCCGGGGCCGCTCCCGCCCAGGTGTTCTCCGACCTCACCTTCGTGCGGTCGGGCCGGACCGTGGCCGCCTTGTTCAGCGTGGGCGTGGGCCAGCCCTTCCCTTCGGCCGAACGGGCCCGCGTGCTCGACCGGATGCTCGACCGGATGTAGTAGCTCAGCCCCGGGCCGGGGCTGACCTGACGGAGCGGCGCCGGGCGCCGGTCATCAGATGGTGGGGCTGAGGAAAGCCCCGGTCGACGGCCTCGCGGCTCACGACCAGACCGGCATCTTCCATCCACTGCTCCAACTGCTGGGGCGCGGGGCCACCGTGGGGCCCGGGCAGCTTCCACCGCGGTCTCGGGCCCATCTCCTTCACCAGCAGCACCCCACCGAGGGCCAGTTCGAGGGCGCACGAGCCGACCAGGCCCTCCTGGGCAGCGGGGTCGAGCCGGGCCAGGGCGTCGACCAGCAGGACGGCGTCCCACGGCCCCTCGGGCACCTCGCCCGGGGGCGTGAGCTGGAACTCGCAGCGGGCCGCCCGGGAGCCGGCCCGCCGAGCGGCCAGGCGGGCCTGCACGATGTCGTCGAGGTCCCCATCGGTCCCGACCACGTCGCGCTCGGGCGAACCCAGGGCGAGGTGGCAACAGATCACCCCCAGGCCGCACCCGACCTCGAGGACCCGCCCTCGGGCCGGCACCCGCTGCCCGACGGCCCGCACGGGGGTAGTCGCCCAGCGGGCCCACGCCCGGGCCCGGGCCCGGCCCGGCGACCCGGAGTACAGAGCGAGGACGTCGGGCACCACCGGCCCAGCGTCGCACACCTGACCGGGTACGCCGGGCACGCCGGGGCGGCCGCGGGCGTCAGTAGGATCGAGCCTGTGCCCGCCCCAGACGCTGCCCCGTTCGCCGGCAGCCGCTGCCTGGTGACGGGTGGGCTCGGCTTCATCGGGTCCAACCTCGCTCGCAGTCTGGTGGAGGCCGGGGCGCACGTGACGGTCGTCGACGCCCTGGTGCCCCGCCACGGCGGCAACCGCCGCAACCTCGACGGGGCCGGTACGGGCGTCGAGGTGGTCGTGGCCGACATCAGCAACGCCACCGCCGTGTCCGACGCCGCCTCCCGGGCCGACTACGTGTTCAACCTGGCCGGCCAGATCAGCCACGTCGACTCCATGGAAGACCCCATCGCCGACCTCGACCTCAACACCCGCAGCCACCTGGCCTTCCTCGAGCTGCTGCGCCGGGTCAACCCCACGGCCCCGGTCGTGTACGCGTCCACCCGCCAGGTCTACGGCCGGCCCCGCTACCTGCCTGTCGACGAGGACCACCCGGTCAACGCGGCCGATGTCAACGGCATCTCCAAGTACGCGGCCGAGCAGTTCCACCTCCTCTACGCCCGCACCTACGGGATGAAGACGTGCGCCCTGCGCCTGACCAACGTCTACGGGCCCCGCCAGCGGCTGCTGGGCGACCACCAGTCCTTCATGGCCGTGTTCCTGCGGCTGGCCCTCGAGGACCAAGCCATCGTCGTGTACGGCGACGGTTCTCAAGAGCGCGACCTGCTCCACGTCGACGACGCGGTGGCCGGTTTCCTGCGGGCTGCCCGGGCCGAGGACGCCTGGGGCCAGGTCTTCAACCTCAGCCACGACGACACCCTCACGGTCCGCCAGGCGGCCGAGGCCATCGTGGCCGCCGCCGGGACGGGCTCGGTCGAGCTCGTCCCCTGGCCGCCCGAGCGCGCCCGCATCGACATCGGCACCTACCGCGGCACCTCGGCCAAGGCCAAGCGGGTGCTGGGCTGGGTGCCGTCGGTGGCCTTCGCCGACGGCATGGCCGCCACCATCGCCTACTACCGCCCCCGCCTCGATTGGTACATCTGACCCCTCGCGAAACCTGCGCGGGAAACGTGGGCGAAACGCCCACGTTTCCCGCGCAGGTTTCGGGGGTGGCGCCCGTCCCCCGTACCTGCAGGGGCTGGTGATGGCGGTGGTGCCGGTGGTGGACCTGGGGAGGAGGTGGGCGGCGATGGCCGGCGAGGCCCATGAGGCCGCGGCCCGGGCCATGACGTCCGGGCGGCTGCTGCTGGGCGAGGAGACGGCGGCCTTCGAGGAGGAGTTCGCCCGGTTCGCCGGGAGGCGTCACGCCGTGACCGTGGCGTCGGGGACCGAGGCCCTGCGCCTGGCGCTGGTGGCCATGGGGGTCGGGACCGGCCACGAGGTGATCGTGCCCGCGCTGACGGCCGTTCCCACCGTCTACGCGGTGTGCGCCACCGGGGCCACGCCCGTCGTGGTCGACGTCGACCCGGGCACCGCCGCCCTCGACCTCGACGCGGCCGCCGCGGCCGTCACGGCCCGCACCCGGGCCGTGGTCCCCGTTCACCTCTACGGCCGGCCGGCCCCCATCCCCGACATCGGCGTGCCCGTGGTCGACGACGCCGCCCAGGCCCACGGGGCGGTCCCGTCGTCCCCCACCGTGGCCACGGCCTACAGCTTCTACCCGACCAAGAACCTGGGGGGGATAGGCGACGGCGGGGCCGTGGTCACCGACGACGGCGACCTGGCCGCCCTCGTCCGCCTCCTGCGCAACCATGCCCGCGAGGACGGCTACGTCCACCGCCACGTGGCCGGCAACAGCCGGCTGTCGGAGGTGGAGGCGGCCGTGCTGCGGGTCGCCCTGGCTCACCTGCCGGCCCACAACGCCCGCCGCCGCTCGATCGCGGCCCGCTACCGGGCGGCTGCCCCCCACCTGGCCTGGCCCGCCGACCACCCCGACCACGTGTACCACCTGTGCGTCGTGCGCTCTCGCGACCGGGAACGGTTCCGGGCCGCGCTGGCGTTCTCCACCGACGTCCACTACGCCACCGCCATCAGCGCCCAGCCGGCCTACGGACGGTTCGCCCCCCGGCCCTGCCCCCAAGCGGAGGCCTGGGCCGCCGAGTGCGTGACGCTGCCGTGCTTCCCGGAAATGGCCGACGACGAGGTCGAGTCGGTATGCGAGGGGCTGGCCCGGTGAACCCGGCCGTCGGGTCGCTCTCGGCCTTCTTCCCCTGCTACAACGACGCCCCCACCATTGGCGGGCTGGTCAAGACGGTGGCCACCACCATCGAGCAGTTGGGCATCGCCGACTTCGAGGTGATCGTGGTCGACGACGCGTCCACGGACACGTCCCCCGAGGTGCTGGAGGCCACGGCTCTCGAGGTGCCCCAGCTCCGCGTCGTCCGCCACCCCTTCAACCGGGGCTACGGCGGGGCGCTGATCTCGGGGTTCAACACGGCCCGCAAGCAGTGGGTCTTCTACACCGACGGCGACGGCCAGTACGACGCCGCCGAGCTGGCCCTGCTGGTGGAGGCGGCCACCGACGACGTCGACGTCGTCCAGGGCTGGAAGAAGAGCCGTTCGGACCCCCTCAGCCGCAAGATCGTGGGCTGGACCTACCAGCGGACCGTACGTCGCCTGTTCCGCCTCCAGGTCCGCGACGTCGACTGCGACTTCCGGCTGATCCGCCGGGAGGCGCTCGAACGGGCCCAGCTCTTCCACACCAGCGGCGTCATCTGCGTGGAACTGGTCCGCAAGCTCCAGGACAATGGGGCCAGCTTCGTGGAGGTGCCGGTGAGCCACCACCCCCGCCGCCACGGTCACTCCCAGTTCTTCAACCCCCGCTCGGTGGCCCGCGCCTTGGGCGGGCTCCTCATGCTCCGCCTCGAACTGTTCCTCGAACGCCACCGGGGCAAGTGGTAGCTGGTCCCGGCGGGAGCGTGCGCCCCGCGGCACCCCTACTTGGTCGCCACCGCGGCCACCGAGACCCCCACGGGTAGGTCCCGCCGGGCCAGTAGCCGGCGCTCGGTGGCCGTCAGGGCGGTGAACACCCGGTCGAGGGACCGCCCGTGCTGGAGGTCGGACTTGGCGGCCACCGGCGAGCGGCGCGCCACCCGGGAGGCCAGGGCCAGGGCGGCGGCCGGGGGCACCAGGTAGGAGTGCACGTAGGTGGCCCGCTGCACCTGGAACCCGGCCCCCTCGATCATGGCCAGGAACTCGGCCCGCCGGTAGCGGCGCACCACGTTGCACACCACGTCGTGGCCCCGGCGCAAGGCCGGGAAGGCGGCCTCGATGAAGAAGGCGGCCCCGCCCGGCTTGACCACCCGTGCGACCTCGGCCACCGCCCGGTGGTCGTCGGGCAGCATGGCCAGGACGGTCACGGTCACGGCCACGTCGAACGATCCCGAGGCGAACGGGAGGTCCCCGATGCTGGCCCGCACCGGGCTGGTGGCCGGCCACCGCCGCCGGACCAGGCGCATGGCATCAGGTGAGATGTCCGCCCCCACGACCTTGCCGTAGGGGGCCAGGAAGGCGCTGTTCCCTCCCGGCCCGCAGCCCGCGTCGAGGACCAGCGAGCCCGGCTTAAGCCACGGGTCGAGCATCGACGCCATCAGCGCCCGGGTGTGGCGGTACCACCAATGGTCGTCCTCCGCCTGGGCGATGCGTTCGAACTCGTCGGCCTGCATCCCTGATCAGCGTACGGACGGGACGCGCCGATTCGTAACCAAACCGGGCCCTTTCGGTAGTGGACGACGGGAAGGACACTACCGGTCGAGCGGCCCAAGGAGTGCAGCCGATGCCCCATACAGCCCGAAATGCAGCAGTCGTCGTCACCGGTGCGTCAAGCGGGATAGGCCGGGCCGCCGCCCTGCGGTTCGCAGCCGACGGTGCCGGGCTCGTCCTCGTCGCCCGCCGGGGCGCGGTGGTGGACGAGCTGGCCCGGCAGTGCCGCCGGGGCGGAGCCAAGGCGGTGGCTGTCGCCGGCGACGTCACCGATCCCGCCACCACCGAGCGCGCGGCCGCCACCGCCCTCGAGCAGCACGGCCGCCTTGACGTGTGGGTCAACAACGCCGGCGTCTTGATGTTCTCCCGCTTCGGGGAGGAACCCGTCGAGGACATCAGGCGGCTCCTCGATGTCAACGTGATGGGCTACGTGCTCGGTGCCCGAGCCGCGCTCGGGGTGTTCCGGGAGCAGGGACGCGGCACCCTGATCAACGTTGGCTCGGTGCTCTCGGAGGTCCCGGCCCCCTACCTGTCGGCTTATGTCATGAGCAAGCACGCCGGCCATGCCCTCACGGCCTGCCTACGCACCGAGCTACTCGACGCCCCCGGCATCCGCGTATGCGAGGTGCTCCCCGCGGCCGTCGACACCCCGCTCTTCCAGCACGCGGCCAACTACACGGGGCGCGCCGTGAAGGCGCTGACACCTGTCGCCGACCCCGACCGCGTGGCGGCCGCCATCGTCTCGTGCGCCAAGCGTCCGCGCGACCGCGTCCTTCCCGGGGCCATCCCCCGCCTGACGGTGGGCCAGTACGGCCTGTCCCGCCGACTGACCGAGCGAGCCAGCGGGCGGTTGGTCCACCTGTCCCACTTCAGCGAGGCCCCGGCCGAGCCCACGTCGGGCAACTTGCACCAGCCGATCGAGCAGGGCCAGGGGGCCAGGGGCGGGTGGGCGGGCGGCCCATCGGAGGTGGCCCGGCGGGTGGCGATCGGTCCCGAGGCGAACGGCCCCGGACTCGAGGCCCGGCGCATCAGGCCTCGAGCGGTCCCCCCGGTCCCGGTGACCGCGCCTTCGCCGAGCCGGGCCCGGGTCGACGGCCCCGGGGTCCACGCCCGGGAGTGGGGCGACCCCACCCGTCCGACGGTCGTCCTGCTCCACGGGCTGGTGGTGTCCTCCGCCATGGTCGTGCCCACGGCCGAGCGCCTGGCCGGCTCTTTCCACGTCCTCGCGCCCGACATGCCGGGGTCGGGACAGACCGAGGTCCAAGAGAAGGCGCCCACCGTGTTCGACATCGCCGACGCTCTCGAGCAGTGGTGGGAGCCCGCCGTCGGGCACCCCGCCATCGTGGCCGGCAACTCGTTCGGCGCCCAGGTGGCGGTCGAGCTGGCCCTACGCCGGCCCGACCTCGTCGAGGCACTGGTCCTCGCCGGGCCCATCGTCGACCCGAGCGCCAGCGCCCTGGCCAAGCAGCTCTACCGGTGGATGAAAGAGCAGAAGACCCAGTCCGGGGAACTCCGCCGGCTGCTGAGGAGGGAATGGCGGGAGGTCGGGCCTGTGCGCGGCCTGCGCACCTTTCTCCACGCCCGGTCCGACCGCATTGAGGACAAGCTGCCCTTCGTGAGCGCGCCCACCATGGTCGTGCGCGGCACCAAGGACCCCATCGTCTCCCAGGCATGGGCCGAGGAGGTCGCCCGCCTTCTTCCCCGCGGCGAACTGTGGGTACTCGACGGGGTGCCCCACGCCATGGCCCACGACGCCCCCGACGCCTTCGCCACCGTCATCAGCGACTTCGCGGCGAGCACCGATGGAGCGCGCCATGAAGAGGCGAGCACCGAGCAGAGGAAAGCACTATGAGGAAGCCCCCTGAGTTCATCGCCAACTTCGACTCGGCCACCGCCATGGTCAAGGCCACAGCCCGGTACCTGAACGGGAAGGACTTCCCCGCTCTGGGCCTGAGCCCCGTTCTGAAGCCCCCGGCGGCACGGGCCAACATCCTGCCCAAGCCGCTGCGCAAGCAGCTCTACATCTTCAGCGGCTGGAACGAGTCGATCCCCCCCGACAAGATCGACATGGTCGACGTCGAGGAGCTGTCCAGGTGGGCCGCGGCGGCCTACCCGGCGCGCCGGTCCCCGGCCGTGGCCATCGGCTCCTCGAACGGCGCCGCCGTCCACCTTTACGCCGCCCTCGGGGCCCCCTGGCTCCCGCAGACGTTCCTGGTGCCGGTTCGCCAGAAGGTCCACCCCGACGAGCCGACAGTAGCCATGGAGATCGGCAAGGAGCCCGGCGCCGAGTTGCTCCGCCGCAACCCCGACGTGCAGCTCCACCACATGCACGACGCCAACCAGGACCGGTTGATGATCCGCGAGATGACGTACTTCCGCGTCAAGCGCCGGAAGCTGGGGGCGGCCTACGAGCGCTTCCTCCAAGAGCACCTTCCGCCCGGCGGGACCATCCTGGTGACCGAGTGCGAGCAGAGCTGGGGCGTGAGCCGGATCAGCGACCGCCACGTGTTCCAGCACGGCGCCGTCGGCGGCGCCACCGAGGACGAGTTCCACCACGGGAGCGAGCGGGTAGCCGAGTACCTCGACCGCGAGGGTTCGCCCTACCGGAGCTGGCCCGGCCCCGAGCCGACCGAGCGGATGCCCGAGGCGGAGTGGGGGTTCGAAACGGCCCTCCTGGACGACATCCTGAGGGTGGCCCGCGAACGCCGCTACCGCGTCGTCCGTATGCGCTTCCCCGACCCCCAGGCGCTGAGCCCCCTCGTAGCCGACCTCTACCGCTGGTGGTACCGCGAGCGCAACATCCGCTCGAGCCGCCTGCTTCTGGAGTCCTTCATCATCCTGGAGCCGTGGCACACGCTGGCCACCGGCTCGGTGCCCTTCTGGATGGAGTTCAACATGCAGGCCTCGCTGGACGCGGCCCACCGCTACATCGACCGGGCCGGCCCCTTCGAGGACATCCTCATGATGCTGTTCAACCACGGGGTCGAGGCCGTCGGCCTGCCCACCCCCGAGGAATGGGGCACGGTCACGGCCCGGGCCACAAGGCGAGGCGAGTGGCTGGGCGGCACGCCGGGCGAGTTCCCTATGGACTACGCCCAGTTCTCCCGCTACCACACCGAGCTCAAGCGGCTGGCGCCCAAGTACCCGCTGCCGGGGTACCTCACCCTGGGGGCCTTCGAGCGGTTCCTGGCCCAAAGGGCTGACGATTACGACGTGCGCTTCGAGGAGGAGCGGCCCGGCGCCATCGCCGCTTGAACGCCGAGACAGCCCACCCGCGCCAGGCCCTCGGCCTCGCGGGCCTGGCGGCGGTCGTCACCCTGCTGGCTGCGTTCGGCGGCCTGCCACGCTGGCCCGGGTTGACCCACGTGGTCGCCCTACCGCCCCTCGACCTGATCACCGACCTCCAGGCCCTGCTCGTATTCTCGGCAGGCTGGCCGGTGTTCCTGGCCGGGATGTTCGTGTCGCTGGTGGTGCGCTCGGCCGTGCTGGCGATGCTGCTGGGAGGGCTCACCCGGGCGCGCTTCTTGCTGGCGTTGCGCTTCTACCTGCTCGCCCTGCCTCTCTGCATGCTGGCGGCCGTCCCCCTGTACGCGGCCAAGGCGGTGCTTTTCTACCTGTTGTTCTGGATCGGCACGGCGTTGGCGTTGGTGGCTCTCGTCATGTTCGGAGCGGCGCCTTGGCTGGCCGAGGACGGCCGCCTGCGCTCCGGGTTCACCCGGGCCGCTCGCCGGGGCTTTCGGGCGGGGACGCTAGGCGCGTACGTCGCTGTGCTGACCGTCGTGGGGTTCCTGGCCGACGTGTGGGGCCCAGCCGGCAGCGTCCTCCTGGTGCCCGTGTCGGCCGCCCTGACCTACGGCGCGACCTGGGTGCTGCGCTATGACCCCGGGTTCCGAACGGCCCGGCGAGCGGTGGCACTGGCCCCGGCGGCCGGCGCCGTCGCCCTGTTCTCGGTCGTGATGGCGGGACCGGCGGAGGCTCCACCGGCCGAAGCGGGGCAAGGTCCGGGGACGCGCGATGGGTCGATCATGGTCATGTCGGGCGTCGACTCGGCGTCGGGCAGGGGCGCCATACTCGAGGTCGACCCCGGCTACATGGGGTGGTCGTGTGACCGGACCGTCTATTTCTCCTACGCCGGCCCCGGCGACGGCCAGCCTCAAGGTGACGCCCGTTGCCCGATCGACCACGGCGCCCCCTACGAGGAGACCGACACGCTGCGCCCCACGAGCGAGCTTGTGGGGTTCCTGTCGGCCATGTCCCGGGGCCTAACCGCGCCCGGGGTGGTGGCCGGGCACTCCCAGGGCGTATGGCTGGTCTGGGAGGCGGCCGCCCAGGGCCGCTTGCAGAACACCGACGCCATAGTGCTGGTCGGTGCCTTCCCCGAGAACCTCGTGACGTACGCAGCCGAGGGCGAGAGCGGCGGCGGCGCCGTCGGGCGCCACTTCGTGCAGATGGTGGTGCAGGTCCCGAGGCCCGGAGGCACGTCCGCCTTCGACGTGAGCTCGGCGCTCGGCCGTGAGTGGCTCGGGCACCCCAACGCCGTGGAGCAGGCGCTGGCCCAGCCCCTGCCGCCAGACCTACGGGCGTTGAGCGTGGCCAGCGTCTTCGACCTGCCCATGGTCTCGGACCACCGCATCGACGGGGCCACCAACGCCTGCCCTGTACCGGTCGTGCACCCCAATCTTCCCTACGCGGCCGAGCTCCAGGACGTGGTCATGGCGTTCCTCGACGGCGAGCCGCTCCCCCCCTGCCCGTCGTGGCGAACGTTGATCGGGCCGCTGTTCCGGCACTTCGCTACGCCCCCCAACACATGAAGCTGGCGGTCGTGGTGGCGGCGGTCTACGGAGCAGTGGCCATGCTCTTCGCACCGTTCACCCTCGCCCAGCACGTGGCAACGGCCGTTCCCTGCGTTGCCATGCTGACGGCGGCCGTGCTTAGGGGCTGGCACCGGCCCGGGGCCAAGCCCGGCCCGGGCCCTGACGTCAGGCACCGGGCGGGCGTGGCCGTTTGGCTGGTGCTCATCACCCTGGCCGTGACCGTCCAGCTCCTCAACTACTTCGAATGGCCCCGGGACGTTTACCCGACCCTCAGCTCGCTGGCAAGCCAGGTGTTCTCCATCTACCCCGTCCGCGTCGTCGCCTTCTGGGCCTGGCTCGGCCTCGGCTGGTACATCCTCGAACGATGAACCCCCTGCCCGCTGACTGGACGCTCAACGTGGCCATCTGGGCCGCCATCTGGGCCGCCATCGTCGGTTGGCAGCTGGTCACCTTGCGGTCGGGACGGCTCCCGCGGTTCGCCACCGTCGTCCGGCTGGCCCGGCACCGCTGCCTGACCCGCTACGGCTTGGTGCTGTTCTGGGGGTGGCTCGGCGTGCACCTCTTCGTCCGGACGGACTACTGATGCGCGCTGGACAAGGTGCCCGTGATCGCCAGACCACGGCCATCCGCACCGTAGCCCCACCCTGGCCGGGCTACGGTCGCCGCCGTCATGGCCGCCGCCCTTGCCCTCGCTTCAGCGCTTCTCTACGCCCTCAAGTCGGTGCTGCAGCAGAAGGTGGCGGCCGCCGCGCCCATGGAGAAGTCCCTACGGCCCGGCCTGCTCCTGCACCTGGCCGCCCGTCCCCTGTGGCTGGCGGGGACGGCGGCCGACGGCCTGGCCTTCGGCCTGCACTTCCTGGCCCTGAGCTACGGGTCGCTGGTACTCGTCCAGCCGCTGCTAGTGACCAGCCTGTTGTTCGCACTTCCCCTGGGGGCGGCCTTCAGTGACCTCAGGCTGACGGCCCGCCACTGGGCCGGAGCGGTCATGGTGGTGGTCGGGCTGGCCGTGTTCCTCCTGGTGGCCCAGCCCCAGGAGGGCGACCTCTACGCCTCCGGCGCCCGGTGGGCGGCCGTCGGGCTGGGGGCGGCCGCCGTGATCGGGGCGCTGATCGCCTTCGCGCCCCGGTCGCCGGGCCCCGGGCGGGCGGCCACCCTGGCCCTGGCCGCGGGCGTGAGCTACGCCGTGATCGCCGGCCTGCTCAAGGCGACCTCGCAGGCCCTCGACGGCGGCCTGGGTGCGGCTCTGACCACGTGGGAGCCCTACGCGCTGGCCGCCACCGGGGTGTTCGGGCTGCTGCTGGGCCAGAGTGCCTTCCAGGCCGGGCCGCTGAGCACGTCACTGCCGTTGCTGATCGCCGTCGACCCGGTGGCCAGCATCGGCCTGGGGGCGTTCGCCTTCGGCGAGCAGGTGACCACCGAGCCACTGGCGCTGGTGTTGCAGGCCGTGGCCCTGGGACTGGTCGTGGCCGGTGTGTTCACCCTGGGCCGGGCCGAGGTGGCCCTCTTCACCCAGGCCCCGGCCCCGGCCCCGCCCCCGGCCGCACCCGCGTGACCGGCCCGCCCGAGCCCGAGGGCCACCCCGCCACCGAGCCCGGCGCGGGCAGCCAGCCGGCGGGCGGG
>JBFMCT010000062.1 GCA_040754375.1 Actinomycetota bacterium | reverse complement strand
CCGTTCGTGTGGCACAAGACCGCTGAGCAGATCCTCGAGCGCATCGCCGGCTACTGCGCTGCCGTCAACGAGGCGACCGGCTCGTGACTCACCTGTTTAGTGGCGCTTCAGCCTTACAGGACACTAGTCGGCCCTGCCCGTTTCGGGTGGGAGAGTGATCAAGTCCATGAAGCTTCGCTCGGCGAGCTCGTTTCCACTGTCGCTGCCTTCTGGGGCCGTTCTTGAACTCTGCCGTCGCCGCCGCTGACGGCGCGGAGGCGGGTTTGGTGAGGAGAGCGTCGATGACGCCGGTGAGGTGGGGATGTCGGGTTCCTGAGCGTCGAAATTCGTTGATGCCGGCGAGGCGGTCGCCGAGGGCTTCGTCAGCGGCGCTGCGGAGCGGGCGGCGGGTATGCCCCGTCGGCGGCTCATCCCGAGCCCCGTGGACCTGCTTGAGGTCGACCCGGCGGTCCTTAGGCCGGGCTGCTTTCGCTTACGAATGCGAACTGTGTACACCCGTCGAAGCGTAGGGCTCGGCGAGATCACCGGGTGAGCCGGGCGTAACCTCACCACGCTCCGAGGTCTGGACCGGGTCGTGCAGCTTCGGGTCCTGGCCGGTCGGGGGCCGGAGCCGGGTCGGGTGCAGGTGCCGAGGCCCGGCCGTCGTCGGGGAGGAGGGCGGCCTCGATCTCGGCTTGGCGGGAGCGGAGGAAGCGGAGGCGGTCGTCGTGGGGGAACGGGGCCCCGAGGCGGGCCTTGGCGGCGGTGGACTCGCGGTTCACACGGGCGAGGTCAGCGCGGGTCTGTTCGAGGGTGTCGTCGAGGCCGCGCAGGCGGTGTTCGAGGCGGGAGACGAGGCCGAGGGGCTCGAGCCTGGCCAGCTCCGTCCCGGCCAGGCGCAGCGCTACCGGGGTACGGGCCAGGCGCAGCACGAGCTCGGCGTCCCCCGGACCGGCCCGTCTGGCCAGGTGGACCGTGACGCCGCCCAGTTCGCCCACCACCCGGGCCTGGTCGTCGCCGCGCCGCAAAGTGTCGACGAGCACCCGCTGCAAGTGGGCGCCAGCGTCGGCCCGGGCGGTGTGTGTCGTCCCCTCGACGGTCATGGCGAAGTTGTCCCCGGTCGTCGGGCGTCGGCGGTCGAGGGCCTCCTGCAGCGCCACCACCTCGTCCCCCAGCCGCGCCGCCGCCTCGGTGCCGCGGGCCAGTGTTCGTGACAGCCCGGCCTGGTCGCGGTCGTGGGCCTGGCGCAGGCGGACGAGCCGGGCCAGCTCACTGTCGACCCCGGCCTTCTCCAGGATGAGGGGGTTGCCGGTGGCCAGAGCCTTGACCTCGGCGTAGCTGAGCGCCGTCTCGCCCATGTCGTCGTCGACCTCGCGGCCGACGATCTCCCCCGACATCACCTGGTGGATGAAGGCCGCCTTGCGGGCCACCGTCTGCCAGGAGTACACGTCGAACGACTCCTGGGTGACGTAGCGGACGATCTCCACCTCGGCGTTCTGGTTCCCCTGGCGGACGGCCCGCCCGTCGCGCTGGGCCAGGTCGGCAGGGCGCCAAGGGCAGTCCAGGTGGTGCAGGGCCGTGAGGCGCGCCTGCACGTTGGTCCCCACGCCCATCTTCTCGGTGGACCCGATCAGCACCCCGACCCGCCCGTCGCGGCAGGCTGCGAACAGCTCGGCCTTGGCCCGGTCGTCGCCGGCGTCGTGGACAAAGCGCACCATCCCCGCGGGCACGCCACGGCGCACGAGCTGCTCGCGTAGCTCCGAGTAGGCGCTCCAGCTGCCGTCGGGCTTGGGGGTCCCGAGGTCGCAGAACACGACCTGGAGGCTGCCGGGCCGGGGGTGGGCCCGGCCGGCGTCGTCGAGGTAGGGCCGGTCCCGCTCGACGTGGAACCGCCGGGCCACCTCGGCCGCGGCGGCGGCGATCTTGCCGCCGGTGGGGTCAGGTGTACCGCCCACCAGCCGCAGGTCGAGGGCGGCCTTGCGGCCGTCACCGGTGACCTTGAGCATGTTGTCCTCGTCGGGGGCCACCCGCCGCTGGCGGATGTCCTCGGCGCGCTGCACCAACGTGGCCACGTAGTCGCGCAGCTCGTGGGACGCCTCCACCACCACGGTGCGGGCCTCACCGCCGGCGACGGCGGGCACGTCCAGGTCGAGCTGGGCAGCACCCCGCACGTCGGCCACGGCCCGGAACATCGCCAGCAGCTCGGGCACGTTGGCGAAGCGGGCGAAGCGGGTGTTGAGCCGGTAGGAGCCCCCGTCGGGGGCCAGCTCGAGAGCGGTCACGGTCCGCCCGAAGTTGGCGGCCCAGGCGTCGAAGCCGCCGATGCCGGCCTCGGCCAGACGGCCGGGCTGCAGGTAGGTCTGGACCACCCACATCTCGGCCAGGCTGTTGGCGATCGGCGTGGCGGTGGCGAACGTGGCCACCCACTCGTCGTGGCGCGAGCGCAGGTAGCCGAGCTTCATGGCCAGGTCCTCGGCCTTCTGCGAGCCGGCCCCGCCGACGCCGGGGACCCGGCTGGCAAAGGCCAGGTTCTTCCAGCCGTGGGACTCGTCCAACGCTATGTAATCGATACCAGACGCCTCCCAGGTCACGCCGTCGTCGCGGCGGTCGGTGGCCAGGAGGCGTTTGTGGCGCTCCTCCATGCGGGCGACCTGCTCCTCCAGGCGCTTGACGCTGAGGCCGGCGGTCGAGGCGGCGATGGCCTGGCGCAGTTCACCGATCTGCTCGGCGATGAAGCGCCGCTGGGTCTGCTCGGAGACGGGGATGCGGGCGAAGGCCGAGGCGGTGATCACCACGCCGTCCCAGTCGCCCGTCGCGCAGCGGGCGATGAACTCCTTGCGCCCCGCCGGCGACGTGTCCTTGGGGCTGGCCACGAGGAACCTGCCGGCCGGGTAGAGCTGGGCGAGCTCGCGCGAGAACTGTGAGACCAGGTGGTTGGGGACCACGAAGGCGGGCTTGCGCACCAGCCCCAGACGCCGCTGCTCGAGGACCCCCATGGCCAGTGTTGCGGTCTTCCCGGCCCCCACCTCGTGTGCCAACAGGACCGTCGGCTCGCACACCATGCGCCATGCCGCGTCGCGCTGGTGGCGGTGGGGGGTAAAGCTGGCGGCCAGGCCGGGGAAGCTGAGGTGGCCGCCGTCGTAGGTGGGCACCACGTGGCTGTTGAACAACCGGTTGTACGTCTCGACCAGGCGCTCGCGCCGCCCAGCGTCCTCCCAGGCCCACGACCGGAATCGCTCCCCGATGGCCTCCTGCTTCTCCCGGGCGGCCACAGTCTCGCCACCGTTGAGGACCCGCCGCCCGTCGTCGAGCGTGTCGTAGACGCTGGCCGGCGTCTGGTTGAGCGACGCCAGCACGAGGCTCGGGGCGTCGGCGCGCGGCGTACCCCACTCGCTGCGCGACGCCACCCGGCCCCGGTCAGCGGTGCTCACCTGGAGGTGCCACGTCGCGGTCTGGGGCGTGTACTCGACGACCGGGTCGCTGCACCCGAGGACCTCGACCATGAACCGGGCGACATCGGAGGCGGGGACCCAGGACGAGCCCAGGCGGGCGTCGATCTCGGCCGGGCCCAGGTCGGGCGGGAGCACGGCCTCCAGCGCCTCCACGTTGGCCCGCCACCCTGGGTCGGATGCGGCCGCCGCCCCGGCTGCCGCCAGCTTGGCCCGGACGTTGCCCGACAGGTAGCGGGAGGCCTCCACGAGGTCGCCCGTCGCAGGGTCGTCCCACACCAGGCGGCCCAGCTCGGCGCGGGCCTCGGCCTCGGTCGTGCCCAGGAGGTCGGCGATGTGGGACAGCTCCGGCCGCCCCCGCTCGTCGAGGCAGATGGCCAGGGCGTCCTCGGCGGCATCGGCGCCGCGGGCCGGGGCCCGGGGCACGAGCATGCGCCCCCCTAGGATGGGCGCCTTGCGAGCCGTCCGGGCGTCGGGGTCGAACACCTCCAGGGCGCACAGCGACGGGAAGTCGGGGTCTTCGCGGAACCCGCCCATGGCCGGGTACTGGCGGCGGTACAGCTGTTCGCCGGTGCCGGGGTGGGTGCGCCCGGTGCGGGCCAGGGTGAACCTGTTCAACGGCCCCCACCGGGCCGAATAGGCGTCGTAGAGGCGGTTGAGCTCGGCCCGCTGGGCCTCGGGGGCGGCGTCGTCGGGGTCGGTGCCCTCCAGGTCCAGCAGGCGGACCAGGGTGTCGCGCATCGCCACCAGCGCCGCCAGCTCGAGGGCGTCCTTCTCGGGCCGAGCGCGGTAGGCGCTCAAGCGGCCCTCTCGGACGCGGGCGAAGCCTCCCCGGGGCCCGGCCACGATCGCCCCCTCCTTGTGGCCGACGGCCTCGGGCCCCGGTGCCGACCAGCCGACGGCGGTTGCCGCCGCACCCGGGCGCGAAGGTGACCACCTCAAGCCCGCGGCGTCGGCCTCGGCCACGATCCCCGCCAGGGCCTCCTTCATCTGCTCGGCCAGGGGGGCTTCGGTGGCCCGCACATCGAGGTCGTGGTGTGAGTACTGGCCGCCCCCGGCCACCAGCGTGCCCAGCACCCGGTGGGGGCGGTCGGCGAAGTACTCGTTGACCTCGACGGCCCCGCCCTCGGCCTCGACCGTTCCCACGCGTTGCCACGCGACCTCACGGGGCTGGCGCCCGTCCTCCCGGCGCCGCAGGACCACCAAGTCGGTCACCGCGTCGGTCCCCGCCGAGGCCCGCAGCGCCCCGGCCGGGAGCCGCAGCGCCCCCACCAGGTCGGCCATCTCGGCCATCTCCCGGCGCGCCGAGGGGTTGCGGGCGTCGAGGGTGAACCGGGACGTGAGCACGGCCACCAGCCCGCCTGGTCTGGTGAGGTCGAGGGACTTCAGGATGCAGAAGTTGTGCAGCGAGTGGCGCCCACGGTTGTGACGGGGCGAATGGGGCACCACCTTGGAGAAGGGCACGTTGCCGACCGCGGCGTCGAAGGTCCCGCTGCCGAACGCGCTGTCCTGGAAGCCCTCGGCCCGGACCTCGGCGTGGGGGTAGAGGGCGGCGGCCACCCGGGCGGTGGTGCGGTCCAGCTCCACGCCGACCATGGCCACGTCGAGGTCCTCGGGAGCCAGGCCGATGAAGTTGCCCGACCCGCACCCCGGCTCCAGCACCCGCCCTCCCTCGAACCCGAGGTCCCGCAGCAGGCCCCACACCGCTCTCACGACCTCGGCGGACGAGTAGTGGGCGTTGAGCACGGTGCGGCGGGCGGCGTCCCACTCGGTGTCGTCGAGGCGGGCGCGCAGGTCGGACCGTTCGGTGGCCCAGCGCTCGTCCTCGTCGTCGAAGATCCCGGGCAGCGCCCCCCATCCCGACCACCGGGCCAGGACGGCCTGCTCGTGCGCGGTGGCCGGCCGGGCCTGGCGGTCGAGCGTCGCCAGCACGTCGAGGGCCTCGAGATTGGCCCGGGCCTTGGCCCGCAGGCCCGAGGGGGCGAGGTCGGCCTGTCCGTGAGGGCGGAAGACCGGCGGCGGGAGGCTTAGGTCTCCTCCACCTCCGGCGACCAGAGGTCGCTCATGTCCGGGATCAGCGGCTCCCAGTCCTTCTCCAGGTCCTCGTCCTCGGTGCCCTCCGGCGGGAAGTCCTGGTAGAGCTCCGAGAACGCCACTTCCTCGGCCATGAGGCGGCCCATGTTGGCCCGCCCCAGCTCCTCCAGCCAGCCCTGGGGGTCGGAGGTCGTCGCCCCCGTGACCGGGGCCAGCCCCTCCACCCGGTCCCTCAGCTGGTCCCCCAGGTCGGTGAAGAAGCCGATCGGGTCGGGGATCTGCGCGAACCGCTTCGGGCAGTGGTCCCTCACGTAGGCCATCGCCCGGGCGCCGTAGGGGCTCATCTGCCCCAGCGGCCCGTCGTCCATCGGGGCCATCGTCGTCGCTGGCACCGGCCTCGGCAAGAAGCTCCTCGAAGCTGAGCTGCTGCCCCTCCCAACCGGGGCGCCTTCTTCCCTGCGGCACCGGCCTCGCCTCATGCCCCAAGGCTAGGGCGAGCCGACGACATAGCGGTGGCTTTGCCGATCACCTGTCGCCCTGGGGCCGCCGGGGCACCGCGGCGTCCGCGGGCTCAAAGGCCGGTCTCCAGCTCGGGGGCGGACGGGGTTGGCCCGTCGGCGTCGGGTGCCGGCGCGGGCCCATGTCCGGGCACCGGCCGGGGGCCAGTGTGGTCGAGCCCCTGGCCCAGCCGCTCGTGTGCCGGGGCGAGGGCGGTGAGCTCCCCCCGCAGCAGGGCGCGGGCCCCGTCCTCGTCGAGCCCCAGGCCGGCAGCCACGTCGGCCACGTCCTCGCCCCTTTGGACGACCAGGGTGCGTAGCTCGGCGGCCACGGTCGCCACCGAGGCCTCGGGCGCCTCCCCCACGACCGGGAACGGCCCGGCCCCTGGGCCGGCGCCGGCCAGCGCCGGGGGCCCGACAGGGTCGAGGGGCTCGATGTAGCGGGGCCACAGCTCCGGGCCGTAGGCGTGGTCGATCGAGCGCGCCGCGTCCGCCCCGAACAGGTCGTAGGGCGTGCAGTGGAGGCCCTCGCACAGGGCCTGGACGTGAACGATGTCCACCGACTCGACTTCACCGCTGAGCACGCCGGCCGCCCACTCGGGCTCGACCCCCAACCCCCGGGCGACGGTGGCCACGTCGTCGCCGGTGTCGACGATGAGGGCGTGCAGCTGTACGGCGGCGGCCGCCGCGGGCACCGACCACGCCGGCCGGGTCGTCGGGCTGCGTTGGGCCGCCACCAGTTCGTCGCGGGCCCGCTCGAGGCGGCGCTCACGCTCGGACAAGGCACGTTCGTGTTCGGCCAGCTCGGCTGCCCGGTCGGCCAGGGCGACGGCACTGGGCCCGAACAGGCGAGGCCGTGGGTGATCGTCCTGGGCCGCCCCCGGACCGGAGTGAACGGTCGGGGACCGGGGAGGACCGGCCGCCTCGGCGGCGTGGGCCAAGGCCGCCGATGCCGCCGCCAGCTCCTCGGCGGCCCAGCGCAGGTCGCTGGTGGTTAGTTCACGGGCCCACTCCCGCACCCGGGCCCGCAGCTCGGGGTCGGTCGGCCCCTGTCTTGTCACCGGGTGTGCGCGCTCGGCCATGGCACCTCCTCCGTCTGCCGGACCTTCGGCTGCTGGGAGGCTTGCCTCCCCGGCGGCGGCCCGCCTTGGGGTCGAGGACTGCGCCGCCGCGCGTCCCGCTGCGATTGCGCCGTTCTCACGGAACGACCAGCTAGACCAAGACGCGCGAGTCGGTGTCGCAGAACCACTTTTCCCTCTCGCCGATCACGTGCTGGACGACCGCCGTGTGGTGGGGCCCGACCTTCCACAGCGCCCGGCCCTGGGCCAGGCCCCTCAGCAGCGCAGCCTCCCTGGCGGTGAGGTCGAGCAGGGAGGTGGCCTCGGCCACCTGGTCGCTCTGCTGGCGGAAGATCACCCGGGTATCGGTGTCGCCGAGCAGCCCCATGGCCACCTTGGCGGCCGCGCTGCCGTCGTCGGCCTGGGCCCGCAGGTCGGAGATGCGGTGGGCCACGGCGATGTTTGCCACCCCGTAGGCCCGGGCTAGCTTCCAGCAGCTCTGCAGGTACTTGGCCGTGCGCTCCGATCCGAGCAGCACCCAGCACTCCTCCAGCACTTGGTAGCGGCGGGGCACGTCGGTCCCCTCGGGGGTGGCCAGCAGGGCCTGCAACCAGGCGGTGGCGGCGATCATCACCAGGGTCAGGGCGTCGGGGTCCTGGTGGATGGCCGACAGGTCGATAACCACCCCGCGGCCCGACCAGTCCACCCGGGTCGTCGAGGTGCCGTCGAACATCCCCCGCAGGTCGCGGTCCAGCAGCTTGCCGAGGGCGAAGCGGGCGGCGTCGACTGAGCGGGCCAGTTCGGCAACCGTTGAACGGGCACGACTGGCCATGTCTGCGGTCGGGTCCTCGAGCAGGCGGGCCACGTCGAGGAGCGTCGGCGTCCCCTCGCGCCGGCCCGTCACCTGCTCGACGGCCCAGCCGATGGCCGCGTCCTCCACGGGTAGGAGGTCGCGGTGCAGGACCGAGGCCACCAGGGCACCCACCAGCGTCGTACGCCGGGCGGCCAGCTCGTCGGCGCTGGCCCACTCGCCGGAGGGGCCGGGGTCGAGCGGGTTGAGGCGGGTGGGCCCGCCCCGGTAGAGGCGGAGGACGTCGAGGCCCAGGGCCTGGGCCAGCGGCCCGTACTCGCCCTTGGGGTCGACCACCGCGCACCACCGATGGCCGACCCGGGGCGAACGCAGCACCCCAACGGACCGGTAGAGGAACGTCTTGACGGCCGACGACTTGCCCGAGCCGACGTGGCCGAAGATGACCATGTTGGGGCTGCTGATCACGCCCTGGGTGTAGAGCTCGAACTGGTCGTAACAGAAGGCACCCCCTCCCGCGAGCTCGTCGGTGCCCAGGACGACCCCCCGGCCGCCCAGGCCCTGCTCGGCCTGGAACGGGTAGGCCGAGCACAGGTGGGCGGTCGTCGCCCGGTGGCGGGGAAGGTGGAGGCCCGGCCGCCAGAAGGCCCCGACCAGGCCGGGCCCGGCTCGCCGCCTCTGTTCGCCACCACCGCCGCCCCGCCGCCGAGGGGACTCGGGGCCGGCGCCATCCCCTCGACCGACCCGCCGCTTCTGATCCGCTGCTCCGCCGGCTCGCCGCTCCGGTCCGGCACCGCCGCCGGCCTGCCGCCGGGAGGACTCGGGGCCGGCGGCGGCCGCTCGGCGGGTCCGGGGCCGGCCCGACCGGTCCTCTCCCACCGTCCGGCGTCGGCCGGGCTGGCGGGTAGTCGCCCTCACCGGCCCGTTCCCGGGGACGGCCGCGCTGGCAACGGTCTATTGCCTCGGTCCGGCCCCCCCGTCGGCGGGTCGCCATGGGGGCTCGAGACCCGGCCCGACCGGTCGCTTCCCGCCAACCGGCGTCGGCCCGGCTGGCGGGTAGTCGCCTTCACCGGCCCCTCCCCGGGGACAGCCGCACAGGCAGCCCTCATGCTGTCACCAGCCGGTGCGCCAGTCCCCGGGCCAGTGGGAGGGCGGCGGCGAGGCCGTCGGCGTGGCGGCCCTGCAACGGCTGGAGCTCGACGTGGCAGCCCGCCGCCACCTCGACGAGGTCGGCGCCTGCGGTGTCCAGCTCGGACACGCTGGAGGCGGTCGCCGTCACCAGGCCGACGTACTCCAGTTCCGAGAAGCCAGACACCAGCTCCTCCTCCCGTTCCTCGACGGCCTGGGCGGCCCGGCGGTGGTAGGCGCCGACCCGAAAGCCGCTGCGTTGGCGCTGGCTGACGTCCGACTCGAGCTTGGCCGCCTGGCGCAGGATGGCCCGCTGGCTGACCCGCAGGGGCACGGGCTGGAGGCACACCGACACGGTCCTGACGCATCCGCAGAAGAGCAGCAGGTTGGCCATCCATGCGGGCCCGACGTCAGTGCGCGGCCAGTCACGGAACCACCACGACCGGTGGACCGCCCCGTCCACGCTCACCTGCGACCACTCCGTGCGCGCCCGGAGCGGCCCCCGGTCGGTCACGCTGGACAAGCCGGCACGCTCGGCCAGGCTGCACCCGGTGCCCTCCAGCGCGCTCATTATCGAGGGGTCGAGGCGGACGCGCACGGCCCGCCACAGCTCGCGCACGTCGAGCGGCCCCCACACGAAGAGGCCGGCCGCCTCCAGGCGCCGCCGGAGCTGGCGTACCTCCTCCAGGAGCACGGCGACGGCGGGCGTGACGCCCTCGCGTTCTCGCCGGCGGGCGGACGACCGCCCGCGGCGGGCCGAGACCACGACGGTCACCAGCACCTCGTGGCGGGTGGCGACCGGGGCCACGCTCCCTAGCACCTCGCGGTAGGACGCCTGCGCGGCGCCGGCCGGCTCGGCCGTGGCGTGCTCGCGCAGGTAGGCGTGCTGTTCCTCCATCCCCGCCGGCGCCACCCACTCAGACCACCTCACTTCGGCGACTGGGCTTCCTTCCCGGCAGAAGGCGGCGAGGGCGTCCCCCCACAAAGAGAGGAGCACCTCCTGTTCGGCGGGGTCGACGAGGGCGAACTGCCGGCCCCCCACCCGAAGCGTGGCCGCGTAAGCGCCTTGGGCGGGGTCGTGAACGACGCCCGCCTGGCCCCCGGCCGTCGGCACCGTCTCGAAGCGCTGGCCTTCGAGAGGCGGCGGCAGGGGAGGCATACGCGTCGCCGCGCTCATGGCGCCGACCACTCCTGGGCCCGCCGGCCTCGCCGCAGCCACTTCCACGCCGAGGGCAGCATCTCCACCAGGGGCCGGCCCCCGGCTCTTGCGATGGCCAGGACGGCCGAACCCAGGAGCAGGGCGCCCACCAAGGCCGGCGGCACGCCGAGGCTGAAGAACCCGGCCGCCATCACCAGGGCCACCCCGAGGGTAATAACCTGCGGGCCACCAAGACCGAGGAACCAGCCGGTACGGTCGGGCGGGCTCAGCCGGTAGGTGCGCTGTTCGTTCAACCCGGCTCGCCCCCCTGGCCCCTGCGGTCGCCCGGCGCGCCCACCGGCCGGGGTGCGCCTCGGGTCGAACCGTTGGCCTGGCCGGAGGCGGTACCGGCGGCCCGGACGTTGGCCGCCCCCGCCCCCGCCACCGTTGCTGAGGCGGCGACGCCTGTGCCCGCGACCCCTGCCAGTGCCGCGCCGCCTGCGGCCGCTCCTCCCGCTCCGCCTCCTGCGCCGGAAGGCCCGCCGCCGCCCGCCGCCCCGGCCACCGGGCCGCCGTTGGCGGGGCCCGGGCCGTTCGGGCTCGGTGCCCAGGCGCCTTGGGCCGGTCGGGAGCTGCTGCCGGCAAGGCGCTTGAGGCCCTGGGCGTAGTAGGCGCCCTGCATGCCCGTCTGGGCGGCCCGGGCCGGGCCCCGGGAGATGCCCTGGGCCACCACCGCGGCCTCGAACACCGGCAGCAGCTTGAGGACCATGAACGGCGAGATCGCCGCCATCAGGATCAGGGCCGTGCCCACGA
Organism: Actinomycetota bacterium; assembly: GCA_040754375.1. Lineage (NCBI taxonomy): Bacteria > Bacillati > Actinomycetota > Actinomycetota bacterium. The sequence continues at coordinate 2,472 of JBFMCT010000062.1, read as the reverse complement.
CCGCCCCCTGCACCGTCAGGCCCACCTGGCCGCCCAGGTCGTTGGGGTTGGGGCCGGGCGAGCCGAGGTTGCCGGGGCCGCCGCCGGCGAGGGCCGACGCCCCCAGGCCGAGGGCCAGGGCTATCGCGAACTTGGCGACGATGAGCGCCATCGCGATCCGCAGGAAGTGGTGCCACGCCCCCCGCAGCATCGGCCACACCCGTGCGGCGAGGATGATCGGGGCGAAGGCAACGAGCAGGTAGATCAGCGAAGAGCGCACGACCAGCTCGACCCACACCAGCATCGCCCCGAGGATGAACACGGGGATGATCATGAAGCCCAGAAGGCCGAGCTTGACGATGGCCTCCGGCTCCCCGAACGACAGGAACCGTCCCAGGTTGTCGGGCGCGGCCGCGATCACCGCGGAGGAGAGGCCGTCGACCGCCGCCAGCATGACGCTGGCCACCGCCGTCAGGGCAACCATGCCCAGGACCGAGGCCGGCACCTCGAGGGCCGCGCTCCGCAGCATCAGGCCGACATCGCCGGCCAGGACGCCTTGGACGATGGCGACCAGCAGGAACAGGAGCATCAAAGCGCTGGCGAACACCGCCACCGCGCCGAGGATCTCCTTGGTCCGGGGACTGGCGAACCAGCCCTCGGTGAGAGCAACCCCCGAGGAGTGGTCGAGATAGCTCATCACCTCGCTGACGATCTTGTCGGCGGCGTTGCCCAGGGCCTCGCCGAGGCGCCTGAGGAACCACTCGAAGATCGCCTTGGCTCCGTCGGCGAACTTGTCCGCGACCCACTCGCCCGGGCTTGGTATCAACGCCACCACGGCCGGCGTCGCCTCACGCCACCGGCTCGAACCCGGCCAGGCGGGCCTCGAGCTCTGCCGGGCTGGCCACCGGGTGGGGCCCGGGGGCGGGGGTGGGCCCGTGGGCCTCCACCAACGAAGCGACTCGCCACTGGCCTTGTTCGGGGACCAGCTCGTAGGTGTCGGTGACCCACTCCGCGTAGGTGGCGGTTCCCCGGGCCGCCACCACGCCGACGTACCAAACCTCGACGCGCATCGCCGTTTGGGCGGGACGCACCCGGGTGGCCAGCGGGGTCACCTGGTAGCTGAGGGAACCGGCGGGCCACCGCTCACGCAGCCGGTTGAGGGCAGTGGCGAACTCGTCTGCCTGTAGTTCGGCCGTCGCGGCCGACGCCATGGCCCGCCGGGCCGCGATGGCGTCGGCGTCGGCCATGGCCACCAAGGCCCCGCCGAACCGGCTGAAGGCGACGGCTGCTGACCGCGCCCCATCGGCGTCGAGGGTGAAGCCCGAGGGGACCGGCGTCGCCTCGGGGGCGACGATGCCGGCCGGGGCCCGCAGTGCCACGATGCCGTCGCGTTGAACTGGGAGCGACTGCTGCGAGGGGGTGCGGCCACAGCCAGTCGCTCTCAGGACCAGGACAGCGGCCACCGCGGGGGCCAGGCTGGCGCGTGGCCTCACGTGCGGGCCGCCGTGTAGAGAGTGTTGACGATCACCGGAGCCAGCCCGGTCAGGACTGCGCCTATGGCGCCGGCCGCGGCCAAGATCTTGCCCTTGCCCGCCTGGAAGCCGTTCCCGAACTGCTGGCTGACGCCCCAGATGCCGGCCCCGATCAGCAGGGAAGCCACCGAGCCCCACAGCCCGAACTGCCCGACCCAGTTGATCATCGTCTGGACCATCGACCCGCCCGGGAACCCGTCGGCCGTCGGTGTGACCTCGACCTGTGCTGAAGCCGGCGTGCCCCACAACGCCAGCACCAGCCCGACGGCAACAGTCGTGGCCATCACGAGCCGCGTGCCGCCCCAGAGCGCTCGCAACCGACCTGCCGGCCGCCAGCCCCGGCGGCGCCGAGACCCACTCCTCGACGGGCCCTGTGTGATCACCGCTACCTCCTGATCCTCGCCGCCGCTCATCCTCGCCACCAGAACTGGTGAGAGACGGCCCCGTCCGTGGCCGGGGACCACAGGAGTTCTGCGAGGCTCATCTCGCAGCTTGGGCTCGGGCCGACCGGCCACGACCCCAACCTCGTGGTCCCTGCGGCCCTCGTCAGCACCGATGGCACACGTACCCGGTGATCGTGGGCCAGCCGGGCGGATCAGCAAGCGTGTAACCCTATGGAGGACGGTCGCGTCAACGACCTGTCGCGGCGAACTCCTTGATCGTTGCCGACGCATCGGCTTGCGTGGTGGTGCGAGGAAGGTCGCCTCGGCTGTCCACGCGTACACGCGTGTGACCTGACGCATGTGCCATGAGCACTTGGTGAGGGGCCTTCCTCGCGCTCTTGCGCGAGCGCCGGCGCACCGGCGAGCGCTGACTTGTTCGATCGTCTCGAGCCCCCTCGAGCGTTGGCCGGCACCGCCGGCGGGCCAGCACGGCCGTCGTCTCGTCGATCACGACCACCGTGTGGCTGCTCGTGACGCCGAGGTCGATCCCGACGATTCGTCGGGTGGTCATGGTGTCG
>JBFMCT010000061.1 GCA_040754375.1 Actinomycetota bacterium | reverse complement strand
GGGCCGGGGTGGCGGGCGGACGAGGGCGGGAGGGGCGGGCCGGAGGGCGGGAGGGCGGGCGGGCGGGGCGGGGCGGGGCGGGGCGGGGGGAGGAGCTAGCCAGGCTAGGGTGCCCGGCCGATGCTCGGGCGTGTCCGTGGGATTGGCCCGTTGTGGGTGGTGGCGGTGGTGGCGGGGTTGGGGGCGGTGCTGCGGGCGGGGCCGTTGGTGGCCTACGGCACGTTCTCGGCCCGGCCCAACTACGACGACGGGGTCAACTTCACGGCCGCGGCGTTGCTGACCGAGGGCCTGCTCCCCTACCGGGACTACTTCTACGCGCACCCGCCCGCGGGGCCGCTGCTGCTGGCCCCGGCCGCGGCCCTGAGCCGGTGGGTGGGGGCCGACCGGGCGTTCGCCCTGGCGGGGCTGGGGGTCGTGGCCCTCGCCGCCGTGACCATCTTCCTGCTCGGGCGGCTGTGCTGGAAGCTGTGGGGGCCGGCCGCGGGGGTCACGGCCGCGCTGTTCTACGCCGTGCACCCCGAGGTGATCGTGGCCGAGCGCACCACGTTCATGGAACCCGCCCTCAACCTGGCCTGCGTCGTCACGGCCACCATGTGGCTGGGGGGAACGGGCAAGGGCCCGATGGACAACCGCCGGGCGCTGGCTGCCGGGGTGGCCGGCGGGGTCGCCCTGACCTTCAAGGCGTGGGCGCTGGCGTGGGTGCTGGCGGCCCTCGTCTCGGCTCCCCGGGAGGGGCGGCGGGCCGCGCTGGGGCGGTTCGGGGCCGGTGCAGGAGCGGCAGTGGCTGTCGTTTGCCTGCCCTTCGCCGTGCCCGCCCTCGGGACGTTCGTGGAGAACACGGTCTTCTTCCACCTGTGGCGGCCGCCCGACGGGACGATGAGCACGGCCACCCGTGTCCACGAGATGTTGGGCTTCCACCCCCTCAACTGGCGCATCCCCGAGGGCCGCCACGCGGCGACGTCGCTGTTCGCGGTCGGGGGCCTGGCCGTGGCCTTGGTGCGGGCCCGGCGGCCCGACCACCGGGGCGAGCGTTTGGTGGCCGCCGCCTACGTGCTGACGTTCGCCGCCTTCCTGGCCGGCCGCTCCTACTTCACCCACTACAACGCCCACCTGGCCCTGGCCGACACCGCCCTGGCCGGGCTGCTGGTGGGCACCGCTTGGCGGTGGCTGGCCCGCACCCGTTCCCGGCCCTGGGCCCCGGCCGCCCTGACGTCGCGGGCCGGGACGGCCGCCGTGCTGGCCCTCGTCGTGGCCGTGCCGGCGTGGATGTCGCTCCAGCGGGCCCTCGACGACGCCCGCTCCCAGTCGCCCGAGCTGGTGACCCTGGGGCACCACATACGACGCCTTCCCGCGGGCGAGTGCCTGCTCACGTTCGAGCCCATGTGGGGCCTGGCCGGCGGCCGTCTGCCGTCGGTGGTCGAGGGCGCGCCCATCGTCCTCGACCCCTACGGGGTCATGGTCTTCGAGGCCGTCCGAGACGGGGGCCGCTTCGGCGACCTGGCCAGCCTCTACGCCGACCCTCGGTCCCAGCCCACGGTGCGAGCGCTGCTGGAGCGGTGCCGGTTCGTCATCCTCGGAGGCCGAGAGGTTCAGTTCTCCGAGGGCACGGCCGCGTGGTTCCGGGAGAATTACCGGGTGCGTGACACACCGGGGGCGCCTTATGACATCTGGGAGCGGGCGGGGCCATAGATGGCCGGCGTTCTCGCCCGGATCGACCGTGCCCTCACCCCGCGCCAGCCGGTCGCCATCGCCACCGCGCCCCCCGACGGCCGGCGGCGGGCCATCTTCGCGGCCGCCGCCCCGCTGGCGGTGGCCGCGACCGTGCTCTTCTCGTACGTCGTCTTCGCCCTCGTTCAGAACGACGTACCGCCTCCCGAGCGGGCCGGCCTGCCCGTGCTGGCCCACTGGGACGGGCAGTGGTACCTCGACATCGCCCAGTACGGCTACCGGGGTGAGGGTGGCACCAACCCCGAGTTCCGGGCCGAGTTCTTCCCGCTCTTCCCGGCCATGGCCGCGGCCGTACACGCCCTGCTGCCGTTCGTGCCCCTGGACGTGGCCGGCAGCGGGCTCAACATCGTGCTGGTGCTGGCCGCCGTGGCCCTCGTCGACCGGGTGGCCCGGGGGTGGACGCTGGGCCAGCGCTGCCTGCTGGCCGCCTTCTTGGTCACGGTGCCCAACGCCTTCTTCTTCGTGTGCTTCTACGGTGAGGCCACCCTGGCCTTCTGCGCGGCGGTCGTTATCTGGGGCCTGCGCACCCCCGACCGCCTGCTGGTGGCGGCCGCGGGCGCGGCCCTGGGCACGTTCGCCCGGCCCGTCGGGATCCTGCTGGCGGTGCCCGTGCTGCTGGAGGCGGCCCGCCGTCCCCGCCAGCGCGCCAGCATGGCCGCCGGGGGCATCGTGGCCGGGGGCCTCGGTGGCCTGCTGCTCACCTACCAGCTAGCCGCAGGCTCGCCCATAGCCTTCATCCACGCCCAGTTCTCCAACCCCGAGTGGCGCGACGAAGGGCTGGGCCGGTTCGGCCTGGCGGCCGCGTGGGCCAAGGTCAAAGACGCCTTCGTGGGGATCGGGTGGGAGGACTTCGGCGCCCAGCCCGTGGGCGTGCTCGCCTTCTTGCTGGTCGTGGCCTTCGCTGTGGCCGCCTGGCGGTGGGACGCCCGGCTGGCCATCGGGGCCCTGGTCATGGTGCTAGGACCACTGGCCTTCCAGCCCCTGTCGGCCCTTGCCCGTTACCTCGTCCCCACGTGGTCGGCGTGGGTCGGGGGCTTCGCGGCCGTGCGCCACCGCCGGGTGGCCATGATCGCCGTCGCCGGGCTGTGCGCCGCGGGCTACGCCTGCAACCTCCACCTGCTCGATCGCTTCTCCCGCTGGATGTTCGTGGGCTGACCGGCCCCTAAGGGCGACGGTGACCTCAGCCTGAGCCACGCCCGGCACCGGCTCCGGGGCCCGGAGGGACGACCGTTCCCGGACGGGGCCCGGCCGCGCCGGCCGGTCCCACCCCCACCCGGCGCGACAGCACCCAGGTCGGGACGGCGGCCAGCGCCACGAGCAAGAAGGCGGGCAGGGCGGCCTCCCCGAAGGCCGCCACCGACGTGGACGACCACATGAGGGTGGCCAAGGTGTCGAAGCCGGTAGGGCCCAGCAGCAGGGTGGCCGGCAGCTCCTTCATGCAGGTGAGGAAGACCAAGGCGGCCCCGGCGGCCACCCCGGGGGCCAGCAGCGGGGCCGTGACCGTGCGCAGGACGGCCAGCGGTCGGCGGCCCAGCGATCGGGCCACCTCGTCGAGGACGGGAGGCGCCTGCACGGCCGACGAGTAGACGGCGCTGACGGCCAGGGGCAGGAACAGGACGAAGTAGGCGAAGACCAGCACAGGCAGGCGCTGGTAGAGCGGGCCCAGCCGCACGGAGAAGAAGACCAGCGCCAGCGCGATGACGATCCCCGGCAGGGCGTGGGCCAGGTAGGTGGCCCGCTCCACGGCGCCCGCCACCCGGCCCCGGTAGCGGGCAGCCAGCAGGGCCGCGGGCACGGCGGCCACCGCAGTGACCGCCGCCCCCAGCGAGGACGAGAGCAGCGAACCCCAGGCCGCGTGGCGGACCCGGCCGAGGTCGAGGTCGAGCTGGGCGGCCTCCAGCAGCCAGCGGCCCAGGGCGACGGCCGGCAGCCCGAGAGCGAGGACGGCCACACTCACCGGGACCACCAGGGCCGCCCACCGGGCGCGGCCCAGGGCGACCATGGCCGCCTGGCGGTGCGTACCCCGCCCGCTGTGGTAGCGGGCCCGGCCCCGGGTGCGGGCCTCGGCCGTGACGATGGCGAACGTGAACACCAGCAGGAGGCAGCCGAGGACCACGGCGGGCGTGCGGTCGAAGCTGGCCTGGTATGCGAGGTAGATGTTGCGGGTCAGGGTGTCGAAGCGCAGGATCGACACCGCCCCGAAGTCCGACAGCACGTACAGGGCCACCAGCAGCGAGCCGGTGGCCGCCGCCGGCCTCAGCTGGCGGAGGGTGACCCGCCAGAAGACGCGGACGGGCCCGTCCCCAAGCGACCGGGCGGCCTCCTCCATCGACGGGTCCATCCGGGCCAGCGTGGCGGCCACCGGTAAGAAGACGTACGGGTAGGAGAGCAGCGTGAGCACCACGAACGCGGCCCGGAACCCGTCGAAGCGGGGGAAGCTGCCCAGGTAGGCGAAGGCGGCCACGTAGCTGGGGACGGCCAGGGGGAGGGCGGCCACCACCTGCCACAGACGCCGGGCCGGCAGGTCGCAGCGTACGGTCAGCCACGCCAGGGCCACACCGATCACCACGCTGGCGCCGGTGACGGCGGCCGCCAGGCCCAAACTGCGGGCCAGCAGGCGGGCCGTGGGCTCGCTCCACACGGTGGCGGTGACCGCCGCCCACCCACCCTGGCCGGCCCGGATGAACAGGTAGACGACGGGGACGAGCGAGGCCGCGGCCACCACCACGGCCGGGACCACCAGCAACAGCGGGGCGCGCCCGCGACCCGCCCCCCGGGGGGCCGGGGGGGCGGGTGCAGGCACGACTTCAGGCGGGGCCAGGGCGAGAGCCCCGTCTCGGCCCCGCTCGTCTTCGGGGATCAGAGCAGCCCGGACTCGCGGATCATCGTGAGAGTCTGCTCCAGCGTGTCGAGGCTCGACAGGTCGATGTCGGGGCTCTGGACCTGGGCCAGGGGGACGAGCCCGGCGATGGCCGGTACACCTGAGGCCAGGGGGTACTCGGACGTCTTCTCGGCGAAGAACTCCTGGGCGGGCCGCGAGATCAGGTAGTTGACGAAGCGGGCGGACGCGGCCGGGGCCTTGGTTGACTTCAGGACCCCGACGCCGGCCACGTTTATCAGCGCCCCGGGGTCACCGTTGGTGGTGTAGGCGTTGCGAGCCACGACCTTGTCCTGGCCGAGGTTCTTGATCCGCTCGAACAGGTAGTAGTGGTTGATGAGCCCGATGTCGACCTGGCCCTCGTCGATGGCCGCCAGCAACGGGTTGTTGCCGGTGAACGTCTTCGGCTCGTTGGCCTTGATGCCGGCCAGCCACTCCTTGGTGCGAGCCTCGCCGGCCTGGACCCGCATCGCCGTGACGAACGCCTGGAACGAGGCGTTGGTAGGGGGGATGCCGATACGGCCCTTCCACTTGGGGTCGGTGAGTTCGAACACCGACTTGGGCACCTCAGCCTCGGGCACCTTCTGGGGGTTGTAAGCGATCACCCGAGCACGGCCCGAGACCCCCACCCATGTGTTGTCCCGGGAGCGGTACTTGGCGTCGACGGCCGATACCGCCTCGGACGGCGAGCTGGCCAGCAGGCCCCGCTTGGACAGGGCGCCAAGAGCACCGGCGTCCTGGGAGAAGAACACGTCGGCCGGCGAACGGGAGCCCTCCTCCACGATCTGGGCGGCCAGAGCGGCGCTGTCGGCGTACCGCACCTCGACCTGGACCCCTGTTTCCCGGGTGAACTGCTCGAACAGGGGCTTGACCAGGCTCTCGCCCCGGCCGCTGTAGACGGTGATCCTGTTGGGGCCGGGGTCGGTGGTCGCCGTAGCGCCGGCCGTCGTGCCCGGCTGGCCCGCGGGCTGGGTGCCGTCGTCGCCGCACGCCACTGCTAGCAGGGCCAGCACGGCGGCCGTCACCGCCAACCTCGGTCGGGTCCGAGTCACAGGGCAACCTCCACATATCTCTTAGGACGACCTAACTCTAGTACTTCACCACACCTGACCGCGGCACGCCAGTTCGCATCTCCTCCTTTATAAGAATGATTTCCATTTTAGGTCCGGGAGCGTCTAGGGTCCGGGCATGGACGAGATCAAGGTCCCCGTGACGGTTGTACTGGCGGGCGGCGAGCGGCCCATGGCCGAGGTCATCGGCTTGCTCGGCCGGCTGGAGCCCGGGCTCGTGGCCGCCCTACCGCGCGGCTGGGCCCGCCCCGCGGGCACGGCCGCCATCGAGGTCAGCCAGGCGGTCGGGCCGCGCACCCCCGGGTGCCCTTGCTGCGCCGTACGGGTCGACGTGCGCACCGTGGTGGGCCGGCTACTGGCCCGCCGGCACCCACCGCCCGCCGTCGTCGTGGGCGCGGGCCCGGCGGACGCCGCCCCTCCCCTGCTCTCCCCCCTCCTGTGTGACCCGTGGTTGACCCGGCGGTCCGCTCTCGGACCGGTGGTGGCCGCTCTCGACGGCCCCGAGGCCGCCGTCCGCCTGCGCACGGGCGGGGAGGCGGTGAGCGGCGCGATCGCGGCCGAGCACGTGGCGCTGGCCGACGTGCTGGCTGTCACCCGGGCGGCCGAGCTCACCGCCGGAGCCCTGGCCGAGGTACGGGCCGCCCTGGCCGAACGCAACCCGTTCTCGCCCGTGTGGCTAGCCGGGCAGGAGGCCTTGCCGGCCTGGCCGGCGAGCGGCGACGCCTGGGCCCTGACGGCCGTGGCCGCCCGTCTCGACTCCATCGAGGTCCCTCCCGGGTCTACCCCGTGGACGGCCCTGTTCGACATCGAGGGCCAGGCCCCGCCTGAGGCCCTCCGGGCATGGGTGTCGAGCGCCGTCCGGGAGACGGCCGGGGCCCTCACCCGCCTCCAAGCCGTCGTCCCACTCACCGGCGGGACGAGCCGCTGGGTGTGCTCGGCCGTCGGTTCCTACTACTGCTCGGGCCTCGGGCCGCCCGCCCCGCCCGGTGCCCCACCCCGGGCCCGGGTGCTGATGGCCGGGCACCGCCTCGAACGCTCCGCCGCTCTGGAGCAGCTGCGCGACGTCCTGGCTACGCAGGCATGACGGCTGTGCAGTTCGAGCCCCGCCTGCGGCCTGTCGGCAGCTACCACCTCGACGAGGCTGTGAGCACGCTGGCCTGGTCACGGACCGGCCGGGCACTGGCCGCCGGTTCGTACGGGGGCGAGGTCGTGATGGCCACAGGCGACGGCACGCGGGCCGAGCGCCGCCCGGGCGCGGTGGTGGCCCTGGGTTGGTCGGGCCGGGCCGGGGTGCTGGCTGCGGCTTACGAGGGCGGCGCCGTGCTGACCTGGCCCCTGGGGGGCTCGCCCCGCACGACCTCCGTCGAGGCCACGGCCGACGACCTGGCCTGGGGCCCCGACGGCACCTTGGCGGTGGCCACCTCGGCCGGCGTGGTGCTGCTCGACCGTGGGGGCGAGGTCGCCGACCGGTGGCCGGCGGCACCGGGCGTGGCCACCGTCGTGTGCTGGGCCGGCGACCGGACGCGCCCCGTCCTGCTCGTAGGCGGCATCGAGGGCGTGGTCGAGCTCGAGGTCCCGTTCGTCGGTGCGCCCGGGCGGACGTGGACGATGGCGGCCGTGACCGCACTCGCGGCGGACGGGGCCCCGGGCACGGTCGTGGCCGGCACCCTGGGCGGCGACCTCGAGGTGGTCGAACGGGGCGGGCCCGGCGCCGTCACCGGCCGTCGGGTGGCCCGGGGCCCGGTGTCGGTCGTGGCCTGCTGCTCGTCCCCGGCCCCCCCGCAGGTGGCGGTGGTGGCCGACGGCTGGTTGCGGTGCTGGCGGCTCGGGCCGCCCGGCTCCGTCCCTGACGGGCCGCGCCGTCTGGCCGGCCACGACGACTGGGTGGTGGCCGCCGCCTTCTCGCCCCGGGGAAACCTGCTGGCCTCCACCGGGCTCGACGGCAATCTCGTGCTGTGGAGCCCGGCGGCCACGGCCGAGCCCCTCGAGATCCGTAAGGTCGGGGCCGAACTGGGCCCGGTGGCCTGGGGGCCGCAAGGGGCGTCGGTGGCCGTGGGTGGGCCCGATGGGCGGGTCTCGGTCCTGTCGTGCGAGCGCCTGCTGGCCGGTGCCGGACCGGGCTGAGGTCCGCGCTACTGCCCGTGACCGGGTAGGCGCCCGAGAGGCCCGGCGTGCCAGGCTGGCGGGGTGCGCCGCCCCTCGTTGCTCGCCGCCGTCCTCGCCGCCGTCGTGCTGTCGGCGTCCGCCTGTTCGGACGGCACCGTGGGCGCCGACGGGGAGGTCACGGTCAGCGGGAGGTTCGAGGGGCCCGACGGCCGGGCGTTGGCCGGGGCCGACGTCGTGCTGCTCAACCCCAGAGCCAGCGACGACGGCCCCCCCTCGGTCGAGCTGACGGCCGGCACCCTGGCCATGGCCTGCCTGGCCCCGGGCCCGCCCGCCGAATGCGAAGCGGCGGCACGTACGAGGACCGACGCCGACGGCGCGTTCCGGTTCGAGCTGACCGGCCGCGATGTACAGGGCCCGGACGGCAACCCCGCCATCGTCCACCTGGCGGCCGCCGCGCCCGGAGGCGGCCCGGCTGTCGGTGCCCGCTTCCAGGTGGCCCGCCGGAGCTTGACCGTTCCCACCCTCGGCCTGTGGGCGCCCGACCTGGAGCTGACCACGGGCCGCACCGTGCGGGGTGAGTGGACGGCCCGCGAGACCGGCAGCATCGAGCGGCTGGTCTTCTTCGCAGGTGCCGGGCAGGGCCGGGCCGGCTCGATCGTTTGGATAGCCGACGGCCGCCCGACCCTATCGGTCGACCCGCGGGTGCTGGAGGACAGCGTGGGGACGGCTGCGGTGGAGTCCCTGGGGTCGGCCGAGGGCGACGGCACGACCTTCCGCCTGACGTACCGGTCCCGGCCGGTGGCCTATACGGGCCAGGGCGGTACGCCCGCCTCCCGGCTCCTGGAGTGCACACCCGAGCCGTGCGCGGTGACCGACGGCGACCTGACCGCCCCGGCCCAGGGCGAGTCTGCCGGAGGTGGGGAGGTGTCGGTCGACTTGGGCAGTTCCATGACACCGACGCTCGTAGTGGTCCGCGGTTGCCCGGCGACGTGCGACGTGCAGACCTCGGTCGACGGCCTGACCTTCCGCACCGTCGGTTCGGCGGCCACGCCCTTCGCCCTCGTCACCCCGGTGCTCAGCGCCCCTGTGCGCTATGTGAAGGTGGCGTCCACGACCGACCTCGGGGCCCTGGCCGAGGTCTCGGTGTGGCTGACGTGACCTGCGTCTCGGCGTGACAGGCTGGGGCCGGCGGTGGGGTCACCGCAGCCCCCTGGGCTGCCGGGGCGGCGTACGATGGCCGAAGGTACCGGAGACCGGGAGGACGCCATGGTCCAGCACGGAGCGACCCTCGTAGGGCCCGAGCGGCCCGGCCAGGCCGGCGGGCAACCGCCGTCGGGCGCGGCCCCGGGGGCGGCCCCGGGACCGACCCTGGGCCTGGCACCGCCGGGACCGGACGCCCGCCCCGAGCGCGGCCGCCTCGACCGGGGCACGGCCCTGCGCATCGGCGTCGGGGCGCCCGCCATGGCCGTCGTCAACATCTTGGTCGAGCCCCTGCCGGCCGACCCCCAGGCGCCCGTGCCGGTCCTGGCCACGGCCCTGTTCCTGGTGTTCATCACCGCGGTGGTGGCCACCGCGACCACGGCCGCCCGCCGCCTCCCCCGGGCCCTGGGTTGGGCCATGCTGGCCGGCGCCATGGCGGTGGTCCTGGCCGTCGCCTGTCCCTTGTCCGGACACCACGCGGGCGTGGGCTGGTGGTGGTACACCCAGATGGCACTGTCCACGGGCTTTCTGGCCGTAGCCGCCCGCGGACTGCGCCAGCACCGGTCGGCCCCGAGCTGAAAACCCCACGAAACCTGCGCGGAAAGCGTGGGCGAAATGCCCGCCTTTCCCGCGCAGGTTTCGTTCGGTTTGTTAGGCGGCGCGGGACTGGGGGGCTTCCCAGCCCTGGGACACCTCGGCGATGGGGACGAACACGTCGCTCCCGCCGTCGAAGAGCCACAGGGTGCGGGTGTGGCCCCGCCCGGCCGAGACGAGCGTGGCGTCGTCGATACGCGTGCCGTCGGCCAGGGCCAGGCTCACCTGGCGGCCCTCCAGTTCCCTCAGGTCCTTGATCTGCTGGTTGCTCATCTCGACCTCCTTCCTTCCCCCTTGGTATCGACCACCAACCACGACGACTTGATACCCGCGGTCCCCGGCTGGGCAGGAATGTGCAAGGGTTGACTAAGCCGTACGGCGGCAAGGAGGTGGCCATGACCAAGCTCCACGAACTGTTCGAACAGGTCGGCCAGAGCCCGTGGGTCGACAACCTGCGCAGGGCCGCGATCGAGTCGGGAGAGCTGTCCCGGGCGGTGGACGACGGCATCCGGGGTGTCACGTCCAACCCGACGATCTTCCAGAAGTCGGTGAGCGAGGGTGACCTCTACGACGCCGAGCTCTCCGAGCTGCTGCGGGACCGGTCGGTGGAGGACGCCTACTGGGAGATGGCCATCGCCGACGTGAGCGCCGCCCTCGGCCTGCTGCGGCCCGTCTACGACCAGAGCGAGGGCGGCGACGGCTTCGTGTCGATCGAGGTGGCCGCCTCCCTGGCCCACGACACGGCCGGGACGATCGAGGCCGCCCGCTCGCTGAGCACCCGCATCGCCCGGCCCAACCTCCTGGTCAAGATCCCGGCCACGGCCGAGGGAGTGCCCGCCGTCCGGCAGATGATCGCCGAGGGCCGCAGCGTGAACATCACGCTCATCTTCAGCCTGGCCCGCTACGACCAGGTGATCGACGCCTACCTGGCCGGGCTGGAGGACTACGACGGCGACCTGTCGCGAGTGCACTCGGTGGCCTCGTTCTTCGTCAGCCGGGTGGACACCGAGGTCGACCGCTGCCTCGAGGCCATCGCCACCCCCGAGGCCATGGCCTTACGGGGCAAGGCGGCCGTGGCCCAGGCCAAGCTGGCCTACCGGCTCTTCCGCGAGCGGTTCTCGGGCCCCCGCTGGGAGGCCCTGGCCGCCCGGGGCGCCCGGCTCCAGCGCCCGTTGTGGGCGTCGACCTCGACCAAGAACCCGGCCTACCCCGACCTGCTCTACGTCGAGCCCCTCATGGGACCGGACACGATCAACACCATGCCCGAAGCCACCATCGAGGCCCTGTGCGCCCACGGCACGGTGGCCTGCACCGTCGACCAGGACGCCGACGAAGCCCAGGCCGTCCTCTCGGGGATCGAGGCCGTGGGCGTCGACCTGTCGGCCGTGGCCGAGACCCTGGAGTCCCAGGGCGTGGCCAGCTTCGAGAAGTCCTACGACGACCTGGTCGCGGCCCTGGAGGACAAGGCCGGCGCCCTCCGGGCCGCCACCACCTGACGGCCCGGCGCAGGTAGCCCTGTCAGGAGGCCTGGCGGCGGCGTTCGGCTAGGCGGCGGCGGCGGATGGAGCGGCGCTCGGAGGCGTTGGCGCCGCCCCAGATGCCGTAGGGCTGGTTGGTGGCGATGGCGAACTCGAGGCACGCCACCCGCACGGGGCAGGTGGCGCAGATCGCCTTGGCCTCCTCGGCCTGCTCGACGGCGTGGTCGTCGAGCTCGCCGGCGGGGAAGAACAGCCCTGTGGGCAGGGCCCGGCAGGCGGCGCGGCCCAACCAGACCTCCGCCTGGCGCGGGGATCGGGTGGGGGCGGTGGCGGTCATCTGGGGCACGGGCGGCTTCCGATGGTCGGCGGGCAGGCAAAGGCGCGTCGGCGGGGGCGCCGAGCGGTGCCCTACCCCGCTAAGGCAGGCTCCACACCCCCCGGCCGCAGATTTCTCAGGCCGCCCGGCGGGCCGCCTCCCGGCGACGGCGGCGGGCCCGGCGCCGCTCGGCTTCGTCCAGACCACCCCAGACCCCGTCCTCCTGGCGGGTCTGGAGGGCGAACTCCAGGCACTCCTCCCGCACCGGGCAGGTGGCGCACACGGCCTTGGCCTCGGCCACGCCCTCCTCGGTGAGCGGGAAGAACAGGTTGGTGTCGAAGTCGCGGCACGCCGCCTCCAGGCGCCACCTGATGTCGGTGCGAGGGTTCGTAAGTGCCATAGCACTCTTTCAACACCAGGGCCGGCCTGGGCATTTCCGGCCCGTCAGCCCGCCCCCAGCTCCCGTAAGGCGGTACCCAGGGCCGACTGGAGGCGGCGGGCAGACCCCGGCGAGAGATGGGCGACCAGGCCCGTGCCGGGCCGTCCGTCCTCCTCGAACGTGACCTCGACCCGCAGGTCCTCGCAGTCCTCACAGTCGTCGGTGATGGCCACCGCCCACGACACCCGGGGATGGTCACCGTCAGCCCCGCCGTGCTCGTCGAACGCGAAATCGACCGACTTCTTCACGCGGGCCCCTCCAGAGATCGGCGCAACAGGGCAATGAGCTCTTGGGGGCCACCGTCAGCCGGGAAGACGGTGAGCAGCGAGCTGGCGGCGATGGCCGCCGCCTGCGGGTCGGGGGACGGCCCCCCGTCGATGGCGGCCACCAGCCGGTCGGCCAGCCGCCCCGAGCCGGCCACGGCCACCACCCGCCGGCCGGCGGCGAGGTGGGCCTCGGCCTCCCGGGCGGCGATGCGCCCGCCCCCGAACAAGACGACCACCGCCGGGGCCGATGCCGCCAGCGCGGCGGCCAGGGACATCAGCACCCCGGTCTCGTCACCCCACTCCTGGGCGTCGACCAGGACGAAGTGGGTGTGGTGGGGCTCCAGGGGTGTGAGCGCCATGGGGTCAGGGCCCTCGTCGGTGCGGCCCGGCCAGGTGACAAGGGGCTGCGGGGCCACTCCCACCAGCGGCGCGTGGTGGCCGTCCATGGCCGCGCCCAGGGCCGCGAAGATCCCGGCATCGGTCGCCCCGGTTACAACCGTCAGGCCCTCCTTGACGGCCAGGGCGGCCAGGCCGTCCTCCAGCACGTCCGTGAGCCGGCCCTCCACCTCGGGGGCTAGCAGTGCCGTGCTCCCGTTGACGATCATCGTGCCCGCGGGCACGGGAAGACCGAGGGCCGATACCAGCTCCTCGCCGCCCGCGTTCGACGGAGCCTGGACGGCCAGGGCCGACCGGCCATTAGCGAACCGGATGTCGAGGATGGGCAGGCTCACCTCGGCCGCTGGTCGACGGCCTGGACCGAGGCCCGACGGCGCAGCCCGTCGTCCTGCTCGCCCGGCCGCGCCAGCCCGGCCGAGCACGTCAGTGCTCCTTCGGTAAGACCTCGGGCAGAGAAGGGGAGCACGCTGCCAGTCTGGCAAACGGGAGCGGGCCCGGGCTCTAGGCCCGGGCTCTAGGCCTGGGCCAGGCCCCGGACGGCCAGCGCCAACCCGGCCACGACGATGGCCGCCGAAGCCACTACGGGCGCCAGGCCCATGAGGCCGGCCAGCCGGGACGACGGGAGGGCCGACAGCCGCCTCTCGATGCCTGTACGCGCCCGGGCCAGCAGCAGGCCGACGGCTACCAGCGAGGCCGCCATGCCCAGCCCGTAGCCCACGATGAGCAGGAGCCCGAACCACGCCTGGCCCAGGGCCAGCGCGCCCAGCACGACCACCACAGCCGACGGAGTAGGGACCATGCCCCCGGCCAGGCCCACCATGAGCATCTCCCGCCGACTGGCCCCCGGCGCCAGATCGTGGCTGTGCCCGTGGCCGCCCCCGGAGCCATGGGAGTGGCCGCCACCCCGCTCATGCGGGCGCCGGCCGCGCTCGCCCTGCCCTGGCAGGGCCCCGAGCCCATCACGCTCCCGGTGGCCACCTCCCACCGGGCCGCGGGCCGGGTGGTCGCGGGCCGGGTGGTCGCGGGCCGGGTGGTCGTGGGCCGGGTAGTCGTGGGC
>JBFMCT010000060.1 GCA_040754375.1 Actinomycetota bacterium | reverse complement strand
GGGGTGGCGGCCGGTGGGACGGCCGGCGTGCCCTGCGGTGTGGCAGCCGGCGTGGCGGCCGGTGGGACGGCCGGGGTGGCGGCCGGTGGGACGGCCGGCGTGCCCTGCGGTGGGACGGCCGGCGTGGCGGCCGGTGGGACGGCCGGCGTGCCCTGCGGTCGGACGGCCGGGGTGGCGGCCGGTGGGACGGCCGGGGTGGCGGCGGCCGGGGTGGGCGTCTCCACGTAGCCTTTGCCGGTCTTCTCGGCCACCAGCTTGTCCAGGTGGGCCGAGGCGGCCGCTTGGGTGGCCAGGTCCTTCGTGCGGCTCTGGCCGTTGGTGCCTAGGCGCCCGAAGCGTACGGTGACGGCTGTTCCGTCGCGTTCGACCTCCCAGAACTTCTCGGAGCCGTCGCCGACGAACTCGAACCTCCGCACCCCCAAAGTCTGGCGCATACCCCGGGCCTGCGCCCCAACCGCCGGCCGCCGTGGCCGTCCGACTACCCGGCACGGCTGCTGGCCGGTCAGGATACGGGGGGCCACGGGCATTGACGTCCCGGGGCCGGGACCTGGAGGTGGGCCGAGATGGACGATGCCGAGCGCAAGGCCCGGCAGGAGCGACGGGAGCGGTTCCTGGCCGAGGGCCATGCCCGGCAGCGGGCCGTCATGGACGACCTGGGCGGGCGAGCGCACGACGCCCTGTGGTGGCTCGGCACCCGCCGCCAGGCCGGGTCCTACCTCCGCCACCTGGCCACCCAGCAGCAGGCCGCGTCTTACGCGCCGTTCCGGCCCCTGCTCGACGGCCACGAGGCCGCGCTCCGGGGTTGGGTCGCCGAGGCTGACCGCCACCTGGCCACGCTCGAGGCCGACGAGGTTGACGAGGCCCGGTCCCGGCTGGGCGCCCGCCTGGCGTTCATCGGCAAGGGTGGGTCCGGCAAGACGGTGGTGGCCGCCACCGTGGCCCGCCTCCTGGCCCGTCGGGGCCAGAAGGTCCTCGCGGCCGACATGGACCGCAGCCCGGGCCTGTCCTACAGCATCGGCCTCGGGGGCCGCGACATCAGCCTGCCGGCGGCCGTGCTCGAAGCCAACGACAGCGCGTCCTACGGGTGGCAGCTGAAGACGTCTGTGCTTCCCCGCCAAGCCGTCGAGGACCACGCCGCGACCGGCCCGGACGGGGCCCGCCTCACCGGCTTCGGCAAGATCGACGGCGTCGAGAAGGAGGCCGCCAAGATGACGATGGTCGCCCTCATCGAGCTGCTCCTGGGCTTCGGCGAGCCCGACTGGCACGTGGTGGCCGACCTCGAGGGCGGGCCCACCACCCCGTTCGAGCGCTACCACGCGTTTTCGGAGGACGTCGTCGTCGTGGTCGGGCCGGCCTGGCGCTCAGCCATGACGGCCCGCCGCCTCCTTCCCATGGTCGGCACCGGGAGGACCACGACCATCGCCGCCAACCGGTTCCGCGACGAACCCGACCATCGGGGCCTCGTCCCCCACATCCGCATCCCCTTCGACCCCGATGTCGCCCAGGCCGAGCGCGAAGGTCTCTCCCCCCTGGACGAATGCCCCGGCTCACCCACCATCGAGGCCATCGAACGCCTCGTCGGCACGCTCGTGCCACCGGACCGCCACCGCGCCACCCGCGCGTAGGCCCACGATCGGTGAGCCGGTCGGCAGCCGTCAGACCGGCCCGGTAGTCCCTCCCGGACCAGGGGCAGGCCCGCCATCGCTCATGTCTCGATGAGGTGGCCGAGGCGCTCACGACCGAGACGGGCCACGCTCGCGTCGAGCGCGGCCGTCAGGACCTGCCGGGCGATGGCCTGGAGCCGAGCAAGGGTGAGAGCCAGCGTTCGGGTCTCGTCGGGGCCGAGCCCCTGGCGCCAGTCCGCCGGTGCGAGGTGGGACTCGAACAACGCGACGAAGCGGGCCGCGATCTCGTCCGTGTGGGCCACCAGCGATTCCCACTCGTCGAGGATCACGTCGGCCGGGACGCCGAGGTGCACGAGCGCCGAACCGCTCTCGAGGAACCGCCGGTCGGCCACCCGGACCTTTCCGTCCTCGGTCGGCTGGACCAGGCCGAGCGCCACCGAGCGCTGCACGAGCTCGGCCGTCATGGCGCCGTCGGGGAACCGGCCCAACAGCTCCACCGGGTCCAGGACAACCGCGTGCACGTCTCCGACGAGCGCGTCGAGCTCGGCTTCGACCCCGACGACGGCGTCGAGGCTGCGGCCCTGCTCCCACTGCTCCAGGAGGTTGGCGATCCCGGCGAGGGAGTAGCCCTCGCCCTGCAGCCTGGCGATCAGGCGGAGCCGACTGAGGTGCGAGTCGTCGTACCAGCCCGTGCGGCCCTCCAGCCGCGGCGGGGCCAGCAGGCCGCGGGTCTGGTACAGGCGCACGGTGGTCGACGCCACGCCGGCCTGCCGGGCCACCTCGTCCAGGCGGTACAGGTTCCCCACTTTCCTCCTTGATCTGCTTGCAACTAATCCGCTAGTGAATAGTAGAGTATCGATCATGAGCGAACAAGGCCTGGGTGTGCTCGGGGGGATGCGAGGGACGATCCGGAGCCGGCTGCTGCTTAACGCCCTCGTCGACCCCGACGAGGCCGCTCGCCGGCTACCGGCAGGACTGCGGCCGCACGTCGTGGGTGACAGCACGGTCGTGGGCTGTTGCCTGCTCGACATAGCCGCCGTGCGTCCAGCCGGGCTACCGGCCGCGGCCGGGTTGTCCCTGCGGGCGGCTGCCCACCGGATCTCGGTGGAGTGGGACGACGAGCTCGGCAGCACGGCTGTCGGCGTCTACGTCCCGCTCCGCCTGACCGGCTCACGGGCCGCGATCGCGCTCGGCGGTCGCTTGTTCCCGGGCGTCCACGGCCGGGCGCAGGTAGGCCTGACCCACGACGACCGGCGGTTCAGCTGGACCGTGGAGCCAGACCGAGGTCCCGGCGCCTACCGGGTACGCGTCGACGCGTCAGCTCGTGGCGGTGGGCTCTCACCATGCGAGCCGATCGGAGCCACCTGTCTCGGCGCTGAGACCGGTCTGTCCCCCGGGCACGACGGCGAGCTCGAGGCCGCTCGGATGACCACGCACCGCCGTGATGCCTGCCTGGTGGAGGTCCACCACCTCGACTCGGCGTTCCTGGCGGGCTTCAAGAGCGCCGAGACCGCGCCCTGCTACCTCATGCGCGATGTCGACGTGACGTGGGCTCGTGCGCCGGTCCCTCGTGCCCGACCTAGCGCGCCCGTCGCGTGAAGGTCGTGATCGCCGGCGGGGCCGGCACCCTCGGACGAAGGCTGGCCGACGACCGGGCGCGCCGCGGTGACGAGGTCACGATCCTGACGCGCCGGCCCCGTGACGGGATCAGCCACCGCCAGGTGACCTGGGACGGCCGCACGGTCGGGCCGTGGAGCGAAGAGCTGGAGGGCGCCGTCCTCGTCAACCTCGCCGGAGAGCTCGTCGACAAGCGACCGACTCCCAGCAACTTGGAGCTGCTTCGGCGTTCACGCGTCGAACCGACCGGCGCGCTCGTCGCGGCCGCGTCGACGCTCGTCACCCCACCACGGCTGTGGCTGCAGATGAGCACACTTGCCATCTACGGCGACTCCGGTCAGGCCATCGTGGAGGAGGGCCATCCGGTGGCCGACGGGCCGCCCCAGATGGCCGGCGTCGCCCGCCCGTGGGAGCAGGCCGTCGAGGGCGCAGCCGCGGACCGCCTCGTCATCTTGCGCACCGGGATCGTGCTCGATCGCGGCACACCGGCCCTCGATCGTCTCGTCCGGCTGGCGCGGCTCGGGTTGGGTGGCCGCATCAGCACGGGTACGCAGTGGGTCAGCTGGGCCCACTGCGCCGACTTCCTGGACGCCGTCCACTTCATCTGCGACCACCCCGACCTGGCCGGCGTCGTACACGTCACCGCCCCTGGCCCCGTCCCGAACAGGGACATGATGGCCAGCCTTCGCAAGGCGGTCCGCCGACCGTGGGCGCCGCCCACACCGCGGCCGCTAGTCCACCTGGGTGCGCTGGCCCTGCGGACCGATCCCGCGCTGGCGCTCACGGGACGGCGGTGCGTACCGAGACGGCTGCTCGACGCCGGCTTCGGGTTCCGCTACCCCACGTTCGGCCCAGCGGTCCATGACCTTCTCCGCGGCCCGGAGGTCGGGTCCCGGAGCGGCCGAGCCAAGCCCCTCGAGTAGGCGCGCGTTTCTGCGCGCGCTATCCACCACTTCGCCACACCCGCTCACTAGCGTCGTCCCGTGGGCCGCCCGAAGACTTACGACGAGCAGCGGGTCGCCACGGCGATCCGGCTGCCATCCTCACTCCGAGATGAGCTCCATGCTGCGGCGGTCGAGCGGGACGTCTCGGTCAATCTCTTGGTGAACCGAGCGGTGTCCGCGTACTTGCGACGGCTGCCGCCGGTGGACGACGAGTTGCGCGAGACCCGGCGGAAACGCCGAACCGTTGGGAAGGCGTCGTGACAACCGCCGCCATCCCCGAGCCACGCAGCGGGCGAGTTCGTCGTCCGACGGCAACGGCTCGCTTCGGATCGTCGCGACGCGAGAGCCACGATGCCACAGCCTTCTACCAGCGCTTCGTGCCCCCCGAGCTCTCAACCGAAGTAGACGTCGTTCGTCCGGCAGCGTTGGACGTCATCTACCGGCGCGATGCGCGCGACATGGGTGAGGTCGAGTCGAACTCCGTAGCACTCGTGGTCACCTCCCCGCCGTACTTCGCAGGCAAGGAGTACGAGGAGGGCCTCGGGCGCGACGGCGTGCCCGGTACCTACTTCGAGTACCTGGCACTGCTCCACGATGTGTTCCAAGAGTGCAAGCGGGCCCTGGAGCCCGGTGGCCGAATCGCTGTGAACGTCGCAAACCTCGGGAGGCGGCCCTACCGCTCGCTCGCTGGTGACGTGACGGAGATCCTCCAAGATCTCGGTTTGCTCCTACGTGGCGAGGTCGTTTGGTGGAAGGGCCGAGCAGCCGGCGGGTCGTGCGCTTGGGGGACCTTCCAGCGCCCGAGCAACCCGGTGCTGCGAGACGTCACGGAGCGGGTGGTCATCGCCAGCAAAGGCCGCTTCGACCGGGCGCTGAAGCCCGAAGAACGGCTCAACCGAGGCCTGCCGTCTACCGCAACCATTTCCCGAGACGAGTTCCTGGAGGCGACCACCGACCTGTGGGAGATCCCACCCGAGAGCGCGACACGCGTCGGCCATCCCGCCCCGTTCCCCGTCGCTCTCCCGAAGCGGCTGATCGAGCTCTACACGTACGAGGGGGACGTCGTGCTGGACCCGTTCATGGGATCGGGCACGACGGCCATTGCCGCCCTGCGTACCGAGCGGCACTTCCTCGGCTACGAGACGGAGGACTCCTACGTCGACCGCGCCAACGAGCGAATCGCTGACGAGACCGCTCGGCTCGTCCGACAGGAGTCGTTGGCGACGGTGCCCTTCAGGGTCCAGCTTCCGGCCGTCTCGACGAGAGACGAAGGCGAGGACTTCCAAGCACGTGCCGTCCGTGAGGGCCGGCAAGCGAAGAACCTGGCCGGCGACCTGCTCGAGAACTGTGGCTTCCTCGACATCCGTCCCGACGTGAAGCTCTCCGCCCTTGGGATCGAACTGAACTTCCTCGCCACTGACCACACAGGAAACGAGTGGGCCTTCGACGTCTCCGGCGCCTTCACTTCGAATCGGGCTGGCCTGAAGCGAACGGACAGCCTGTGGAAGGCCCTGGGCAAGGCAGGCGTGCTCCACGCAGGCCGTGGCGACCTCCCACTCGTCTTGCTGACGACGGACGCACCAGCGCGCGGCAGCGCTGGCCACGCAGCCCTCAAGGTCCTCCAGGGCCCCGGTCGCCCGGTCTTCGACCTCGTCGAGTTGCTCAACGCACGCGACCAGGAGCGACTTCGGGGCTACGCGTTGCGAGGCCACCCCGACCGCTGAGACGCCATCCGATCCAGGCCGCGCGCCGACGCCTCGTCTCGGCGCTGCGCAACGGGTGGCCGTCAGCGAGGCCACCGCCGAGCTATGGAGGGCCAGACTCACCCGGCAGAACGCCGAACCCGTGCTCTGGCGACTGCTTCGCATCGGCTCCGCGCCCTACTTCATTCTCGGCGCGAGCTCACCAAGGGTTCCGCCTCCTTCGACTTGAGATCAAGCCTGGGCGTCACGGTCGGCCGGCCGGCCCCGAACCCGCTCTTATCTGACCAGCGTTCCTACCCCGGTGGGCGAGGGGGGGCTCATCAGGGGGCGAGCGCACCAATGGGGATGACGGCGACACCGTCGGGCCGCTGGTAGCCGTAGCCGGTTCCGGTGATGACACCGAGAACGGCGGGTTCGCCGGACCTGCGGGTCTCAATGACGTCACGGAACCGAAGAAGCGACGCAGCGCCCTCCTCGACGAGGCCGGCGCCAAGTCTGACCTCGAACGCGCCCCATCGACCGTCGGCCAGTTGCACGATGGCGTCGACCTCGACGCCGTAGCACCCCAGGTGACCACCACGTGGTCGGCGTCGGCGCGCACGTGGACGCGCCGGCCGATGGCCCGGGGGTGCACGGAGTAGTCGTTGGTCCCCATCCGCACCCAGTGGTCACGGCCGAGGCGGGTGTCGGCGTGGAAGTCCACGTCGGGCGCCACCGGGGGCAGGGCCATCATGGCGTCGAGGTCCTCGGCGATGCGATCGCTCGGCCGGCACCGCAGCCCGGCGTGGACGCGGGTGTTGGCCTTGGTGGCCAGCCACTCGCCCAGCTGGGCGTTGAAGTCCCTGGGCCCGGCGAAGTCTCGCCCGGGCAGGAAGCTCGTCTCCAGGTAGCCGGTGGCCCGCTCGACGAGGCCCTTGCGCTCGGGACAGCCGGGCTCGAGCACAATGGCCCCCATGGCCAGGGTCCCCTTGAAGCGCAGGAACGCCTCGGTGAAGATCACCTTGCCCCGGTCCCGGTGCGAGATGGCGGCCTCACCGTCGTAGACACCGAGGTGGGGCACCGCCCCGATGTCGTTGATGCACCACAGGTGGCCGCCCAACACGTCGTGAGTCTCCTTGGAGGCGATCATGCGGGCGCTGATCCACCGGGAGTAGCCGACACACCCACCATCACCGGCAGGCGCCCCACCTGGCCGTCTCCGACGGGCATGTCGTAGTCGGGGAACCACAGGTCCCACTGGGCCAACTCGCCGGGGCGGTACTCCGTTCGCCCGAAGCCCTCGGGGATCAGGTAGGCGGGGCGCAGCTCAGCCACCCGGTCCCGCAGGATGGTCATGCCCCGGTCCCAGCAGACGCGCTCGGCGATCACCGTGGCGGGCATGTCCGGCGTCTTGGCCAACAACCGGCGGATCTCGGGCTCAACGGCGTCGACCGCCGAGCCCACTCCAGTCCGTTGATAGGCCGGCGGCTGGGTCGATCGCAGCGCCGCCTTGACCGTGCTGCGGGCGATGCCGAGGTGGCGGGCGATGGCCTTGATGCCCATGCCCTCTCCTCGATGCAGTCGCCTGATCTCTGCCCACTCGTTCACGTCGATCACGTTTCCTCTCCCCGGGCTCGGCACTGTTGGCCGGCCCAGGCTTGGGTCCAAACCACTCGGGGTGGTGGACCTCCGGGAGAGGGGGGTCAGTTTTCGACTGTTGATAAGGGGTCAGTATTCAGCCGTTGGCGACACTGGTCCATGGGGATGTGGATCTCGGTGATGGTGTCCACGTGCTGCAACCATGCGGTTGTCACGGGATTCGGACAACCACCGTCCAGGCGGGACGCTGCGCGGTCGAGAGAAGAAGCGCTAGTGTCCTGTAAGGCTATTCCGCCAAGAAATATAGGCTGATCGGGAACTTCTGCGGCGGGGGCGCGTTCTGTCAGGTAGAACCCCTGACGGAAGGAGCTTGCCTTGGCGCGCCGTGGCCGACCGACAGTCCCGATCACCCTCAGCGCAGATGAACGCGACACCCTGCAGCGCTGGGCCCGGCGGCATTCCTCCTCGCAGGCCTTGGCGCTGCGTTGCCGGATCGTGCTGGCCTGCGCCGAGGGCGACCGCACGCGCGACGAGGTCGCAGCGGAGGTGGGGTGCAACCCGGCGACGGTGACGAAGTGGCGGCACCGCTTCGCCGCCGATCGTCTCGACGGGCTGGTGGACGCCCCCGGCCGGGTGCGGCCCGCACCATCGGCGACGACGTGATCGAAGCGGTGGTGGTCGAGACGCTGGAGACCGCTCCGGAGAATGCGACCCACTGGTCGACTCGGGGCCTGGCGGCCAGGCACGGCATCAGCCACCAGACGGTGGCTGAGATCTGGCGCGCCTTCGGGCTCAGGCCGTGGCGCCAGGACAGCTTCAAGGTGTCCCCCGACCCCGAACTGGTGGAGAAGATCCGTGACCTGGTGGCGCTGTACATGAACCCGCCGGTGGCCGCCGCTGTCTTCGCCGTCGACGAGAAGCCCCAGATCCAGGCCCTGGACCGCACCGCCCCGACCCTGCCCATGCTGCCCACCACGCCCCAGCGGGCCACGCATGACTACGAGCGCAACGGCACCTGCGACCTGTTCGCGGCGCTGAACATGGCCACCGGATCGGTGATCACCGACATCCGCAAGAGCCACACCAGCGCCGACTTCGTCGCCTTCTTGAACAAGGTCAACCGCAACGTCCCCAAGGACCTTGAGGTGCACGTGATCCTGGACAACCTCTCCACCCACAAGACCCCTGCCGTGCACGCCTGGCTGCTGCGCCACCGCCGGTTCCACTTCCACTTCACCCCGACCTACGGGTCGTGGATGAACATGGTCGAGCGATGGTTCTCCGCCCTCACAACCAAGAAGTTGCAGCGCTCCGCCCACCGCCGCGTCAAGCAGCTCGCCGCCGACATCGAGGCCTGGGTCGCCAACTGGAACGAGAACCCGACCCCGTTCGTGTGGCACAAGACCGCTGAGCAGATCCTCGAGCGCATCGCCGGCTACTGCGCTGCCGTCAACGAGGCGACCGGCTCGTGACTCACCTGTTTAGTGGCGCTTCAGCCTTACAGGACACTAGGTGGACGCGACCCAAGACCGGGGACGGCCCCGTGGCCCCCGGCGGCGAATCCCAGGGATCAAGCCGATGGCGGCGATCCAAGCCCTACAAGCTCGAGGTCGACGAGCAAGCCGCCGCTGGCCTCAAGTCGATCCCCCAGCGGAAACGGCCATTCGACATGGCCTACGGATAGGTTCGTGCCGGTGGAGCAGCATCGGCGGCGGCCGTCTGAGGAGACGCTGGCCTGGATCGCACGAGCCGTTTCGCCGACGGCGCAGATCGTCTCGTGGCGGAGAATACCGGCGGAAGCCCCCAGGCATCCGTCCACCGCGTCACGGTCCGATCGGGGCTCACCCACCACCACCTCGTGATCCGCCGCTGGATGCCCGGCACAGACGAATGGGCGACGTGGACGCGCTCGGCCGTCGTCGGGGAAGCGACCGTGCTGGAAGCGCTGGCGGCGAGCGCCGTTCCCGCGCCCAGGGTCGTCGCGGTCACGGACGGCTTGGAAGCCGGTGGCCACCCAGCCCTGCTGATGACTCGGGCCCCGGGCCGCCTGCAACTGGCGCCCTCCGACCCGCGCAGCTGGGTGAGGGGGATGGCCACGATGCTGGCCCGGATCCACGCATCGCCGATCGCGGCACCCACCTGGGACGGATGGACCGATCTTGAGTCGGTGTCGCCGCCCAACTGGAGCCGCCGACCGCAGCTCTGGGAGGCCGCCATCGAGGCCGCCCGCCAAGCCCGCCGGTCCCACACGTGCTTCATCCACAGCGACTACCAGCACTTCAACATCCTGTGGCAGCGCGGACGGATCACGGCTGTCGTCGACTGGGTCTACGCCGCCAGCGGCCCTCCCGATGTCGATGTCGGGCACTGCCGCCTGAACCTCGCTGTGCTGTTCTCCCCGGACCTGGCCGAGCAGTTCCGCCGCGACTACGAGTGTCACGCCGGTCGGACCGTCGACCCGACGTGGGACATCACCGCTCTGCTGTCGTTCAGCGAGGACTGGCATGTCGGGATTCCCAGACAGGTTGGAGGCAGGACCACCGTCGATCACACCGGCATGAACCGCCGCGTCGAGGAGCTCCTGGATTCGGCCGTCGCTCGCCTGTGACTGTCCGTTGCCGAGATTGGAGCGATCGTCGCCGGCCGACGCGTCCGTCCGTCCCGCATGCGGAACCGCGCAAGGACACCACCCGGGCGGATGTCGAACGGGCTGCCACGAAGTTCTCGTCGGGCAGCTCCTCTCCGATCCCGACACCGACCCCGTAGGGAACGGCGTTCGGAGGACGGGCCGCCCGGCCGCTGTTCAAGACAGAAGCGGTTGTCTTGAACACATGTCACTCAAGTGAACTTGAGTAGCTCAAGTCCTTGTTAAACAAGTCGCCCAATGCCTTTGATAACGGCGACCCGCGAGCCGTATACTCAACCGGTGCGTCCCGAGGACTTCCCGAAGACGGCTATGGGGGGTGTCAGGCAGGTTCCCGGAGGCCGGTACTGGGCGTACTACCCCTCGCCCCTTCCGAGAGGGATCGCCTACGGCCGCGAGCTGGTACGCCAGCTCGACGAGGCTACCGGAGCGTTGCACCGCCTCGGCGGCGTCGGCCGGCTGCTGCCGAACCCGAACCTGCTGATCGCCCCTTACGTCCGCCTCGAGGCGGTCCTCAGCTCTCGCATCGAAGGAACCCAGTCCGATGTCGCCGATCTCCTGCGATACGAGGTCGGCGACGAGGAGGGCGTGGGCGAGCTCCGGGACGACGTCCAGGAGGTGCGCAACTACATCACCGCGCTGGATCACGGGATCGAACGGTTGCGGGGCGGCTTCCCGCTCAGCCTCCGGCTCCTCCGGGAGGCGCACGAGCGACTGATGACCGGCGTACGTGGCGGGTCGGCGACGCCCGGGGAGTTCAGGCGGAGCCAGAACTGGATCGGCGGCTCCTCGCCGTCGGACGCGGCGTTCGTCCCGCCGCCGGTCACCGACATGGCCGATGCACTCGACGACCTCGAGAGCTTCCTTCACGACCGATCGTTGCCGCTGCTGGTCCAGCTCGCCATGGCGCACTACCAGTTCGAGGTCATCCACCCGTTCCTCGATGGCAACGGACGGCTGGGTCGCCTCCTGATTCCCCTCGTGCTCATCGAGCGAGGCGTCCTGCCACAGCCCCTCCTCTACCTGTCTGCCTTCTTCGAGCGGAACCGGAACCAGTACTACGACCTCCTGATGGCAACCAGTCGAACAGGCGACCTTGCGCCATGGATTCGCTTCTTCCTCCGCGGCGTGGCCGAACAGGCCACCGACGCCGAGGAGCGGACCGTCCGTCTGGTCGAGTTGCAGTCGGCCGTCCGAGGCGAGCTTCTCGCCGAGCGAGCGCCCGTTAGCGCGGTCAGGGCTGCGGAACTCCTGTTCAGTAAGCCCTACATCTCGGCTACGTCGCTCACCAATGACCTCGACGTCACGTTTCCAACCGCCCAGTCGGCGATCGATCTGCTCGTCAGGCGGGGAGATCTCGTTGAGACCACCGGCCGCAGGCGGAACCGCTTCTACTTCTCCCAACGCATCTTCGACGCCGTCTACGGCATGAGCCCGGAGACACTCGACGAGCAGACGAGGCCCTTCGACATCGACCCGATCGGGTGACCGCTCCTGGGCGGGCCAGTGGCGACGGACTCCGACCCGAGCCCGAAGACCTGCTGGAGGCACGCCGGGGTGCAATGGCGCCGAGTCTGCAGGTATTCCTGCGCGCCTCGTGTTCTGCGCGTACGGGCGCGCCGCGTTCTGGCCGCGTGTCCAATGTGTGTTCGCCCGGCCCGCCCGACGTCCGCCTGCACGGGCCGATTCCAGCCGCGCGACGTCCTGCACCCCGTCTGACCAGCACTTTCACCTCGGTGGGCGAGGGGGGACTTGAACCCCCACATCCTTTCGGATACAGGAACCTGAATCCTGCGCGTCTGCCAATTCCGCCACTCGCCCGAGTGGTGCGGGGACAGGGTAGCGGGCCCGTGGCGGCTGATCGGAGGGGGTCCTGGGTAAGCTCGCGGCCAGCATGGGTATCAGGCAGTTCGAGCAACGGCTGGAGCGCCTGGTCGAGGGAGTCTTCGCGAAGACGTTCCGCAGCGGGCTCGAGCCAGTGGAGATCGCGCGCCGTCTGACGAGGGAGATGGACCTGCACCGGGCAATGGGCGTCAACGGCCTGATGGCCCCCAACCACTTCGAGGTGGCGGTGAGCGCCGCCGACCTCAAGACCTTCCAGTCCTACACCCACGCCCTGATGAGGGAGCTGTCCGAGGCCGTGCGCGAGCACGCCCGTGACGAGGGCTACGGCTTCGTCGGGCCGGTCCACGTGGAGCTGGTCGAGGACCCGGCGATGGGCGCCGGGGAGTTCCTGGTGGCCAGTTCGATGGTCGAGGCCCCGGGCGGGGCCGCGGTCGGGTCGCTGCGGCTCCAGGACGGCACCCGCATAGCCCTGGGCGAGGACCCGGTGACGATCGGTCGGCTGCCCGAGTGCGACGTGGTGCTGTCGGACCCCAACGTCAGCCGGCGCCACGCCGAGGTGCGCCGCCGGGGTAACGATTTCGTGGTGGTCGACCTGGGCTCCACCAACGGCACCAAGGTCAACGGCGCCGGCACCCGGGAGAGGCGGCTGAACGACGGCGACGAGATCGGCCTGGGTGGCACCCGGATCCGTTTCGAGGCCTCCTGAGTCGGTCCCGAGCCGCCCATCGCGATGCCTGAACCTCTCCTGACCATCCTCAAGTTCTGCTTCCTGGCCATCCTCTACCTCTTCTTCCTCAGGGTCCTGCGGGCCGTCTGGGCCGAGGTCAAGGGCCCGGCGGCCATGGCCGCGCCACCGGTCGTCCAGCGCCCGGTGCGGGCCACCCTGGGCGGCAACCGCCCGCCCGGCAAGCTCAAGGTGATCGAGCCCGTCGAGCGCCGGGGCCGGGTCTACGACCTCGGGGAGGAGCTGACGGTGGGCCGGGCCGGCGGGTGCCAGGTGGCCTTGGGCGACGACAACTACGTGTCCCAGCTCCATGCCCGCGTCTTCCGGCGAGAGGGCCAGCTCTACGTAGAGGACCTGGGGTCGACCAACGGCACCTACGTGAACCGCAAGAAGGTCACGGCCCCCATCGCCATCCGCAGGGGCGACCGCCTCCAGGTGGGCAAGACAGTCATGGAGCTGTCGTGACCGTGCTGCGGGGGGCCGCGGCCACCGACGTCGGGCGCGTGCGGCAGATGAACGAGGACCGCTACCTGGTGGGCGACGGCATCTACGCCGTGGCCGACGGCGTGGGCGGGCACCAGGCCGGCGAGGTGGCCGCCGAAGCGTCCCTCGAGGCCCTCGCCGAGGAGTTCACCGAGCGGACCGTCGACGGGCTGATCGACGCCGTCCAAGCGGCCAACCGGTCGGTCTGGCGGTTGGCCCAGGAGCGGGCCGAGCGGCGGGGCATGGGCACCACCATCACCGCCCTGGCCCTGGTCGACGAGGACGGCGAGGAGCAACTGGCCATCGCCAACGTGGGCGACTCCCGGGCCTACCTCCTCCAAGAGGGTGACCTCCTGCAGGTCACCCAGGACCACAGCCTCGTCGAAGAGCTCGTCCGGGAGGGCCAGCTCACCCCCGAAGAGGCCCAGGTCCACCCCCAGCGATCGATCATCACCCGTGCCCTGGGCATGGAGGCCGAGATCGCCGTGGACGCCTGGTGCCTCACGCCGTATGCCGGAGACCGGGTGCTGCTGTGCAGCGACGGGCTCACCAACGAGGTCAGCACCGACCGCATCGCCGCCACCCTGCGCCAATTGACCGACCCCCAGGAGGCGGCCCACGAGCTGGTCCGCCAGGCCCGGTCCCACGGCGGCAACGACAACATCACGGTGGTCGTGGTCGATGTCGTCGAGGATGGGACGGACGGGCCCGAGGGCGCTGACCCCGTGGCCCGGGCCGCCCCCACGGCCGCTCCCGGCAACACCACCCAGCACGACGACGGGGACCGGACGACGAAGATCCCCGTAGCCCGGTGGGCGGGAGAGGACGACCCAGG
>JBFMCT010000059.1 GCA_040754375.1 Actinomycetota bacterium | reverse complement strand
GTGCCCGTGGCCACGGGCACGACCGAGACCATGCTGGCCGTCTCGTTCCCCGATCCCCGCACCGGCTTCGCGGTGGGCGCCGACGGCGTGGTCCTGACCACCACCGACGGGGGCACGACGTGGGCGCGAGGCTCGACCGGGGTCGACGATGGCCTGCGCGACGTGTCGTTCGTGGACGCCACCCACGGCTGGGCGGTGGGGGGGGAGTCGATCGTGGCCACCACCGACGGCGGCCGCACGTGGGTGCCCAGGCCTCCGCCACCGGCGGAGAGCGTGCCCGCCCCTGGCCCGGGCCGTCCCGGTTCGGGCCGGGTCGAGGGCTGGTTCTTCATTGCCGTCCACTTCTTCGACCGCCAGCGGGGGATCGTGATGGGTGCGGGAGGTGCCGTGCTGCTCACCGGCGACGGCGGCCTGACGTGGACTTGGGCCGGTGACCGCAGCTACGGCTTGGTGATGGACGCGAGCTTCGTGGACGGCGACGCCGGCTTCGCCACCGGCCCACCCTCGGAGGGACCGCTCTACACGGTGCTCCAGACCGGCGACGGCGGGCGGACGTGGCAACCGCTGACGGCCGAGGGCATCACCGACGTGACGGCCGTCAACTTCAACGCGGTGGCCGCCCCCGGCGAAGGGCGGGTATACGTGGCTGGGGGCGGGGGGGTGGTGCTCGTGTCCGCTGACGGAGGGGGCCGGTGGGGCGTGCAACGCCGGGACACGACCGAGACGTTCCTGTCCATGGACTTCGCCGGCTCCCGCGGGTTGGCCGTAGGCCTGACCGACCTGGGGGGCACTTCAAGGGCATCACTGGTGGCCACCGACGACGGGGGCGAGACTTGGAACGGTCGCCTGGTCGACGGCATGGTGCTGTGGGACGTGGCCTTCCCCAGTCCGTCGGCGGCGGTGGCCGTTGGCTGTCGAGCCTTCCTGGACGCCGAGCTGGTCGTCCCGATGGTCGACCCCGAGACGGGTGAGATCAGCGAGCTCAAGCCTTGCACCGAGACCCTGGTCGTGCGCATCGTTTCCGAGGACGGGGAGGTCGGGGGCAGCGGTGGCCTGCCGTGGCCGGTCCTGGGCGCCGGCGTAGCCGTGGCTGTGGCCGCCGCCGCGGGTGTGGCGCGGGCCCGGCGGGGGCGGCGAGATCGTTGACAAGCGGGGCCGGCTGGGTGCACAATGATCACGGCAGGTGTCGTAGCAAGACCTGACAACAGCCTGGAAAGCAAGGCCCTCGGCAGTCGAGGGGAACGGAGGCGAGACATGATCAGGCGAGCGGCTGTCGGTGGGTTCATGGCCATGGCCGGCGCGCTCGTTCTGGCCAGCGCCTCGTGGGCGTGCACCGCCTTCTCGACCATCACCCTGAGCGCTCCGTCGGGGCCACCGAAGGCCCAGATCGAGGTCAAGGGGTCGAGCGCGGCCGCCAACCAGCCCGTTACCCTGCGGTGGGACAGCCGCACGGGAGCACCCGTGGCCCAGGCCGTGGCCGACGCCGAGGGCAACTTCACGGTTTCGGTCCTGGCCCCAGCCAACGGGGGAGGGGCCCACTTCCTGGTGGCCATCGACGGTGAGGGCCAGGTGGCTCGGGGCGGCTTCGAGGTGACCCCGGCCGGCGGTGATGGGCCGGCGGCCTTCAACGCCACCGGCGGCTCGGCGTCGGCGTCGGCGTCGTCGTCGGCCGGCGGCATCGGCTCGGCCAGCCCCGACCAGTGGCTGCGCTGGGGCGCCACCGTGCTCGGCCTGGGCCTCATGGCCATGGTGCCGGTGGCCGGTGTGATCGTGCTGGCTCGTCCCAAGGCCGGCGCCCGGCCCAGGTCGGCAGCGGTTCGTTGACCCACGGTCCGGGGGGCCCGGCCCCGGCCCGGCCTGCCGGCCCCGGGGGAGGGCCCGACAAGCCCGACCGGCGGCTGGGTACGGCCGTGGCCCTGGCCGTGGCCCTTCTGCTGGCGGCCTATGCGGCGGTGGTCGTCTACTCCCAGCCCCACGTGGGCGGCGAGCGCGTGTCCTACACCGCCTTTCTCAACCTCGTGAGGGCCGGTTCGGTGCAGAGCGCCGAGGTCCTCGACGTCGACTCCTACGTGGTCGGCTCCTACGCCCGCCCCGACGGCACGTCGGCCCGGTTCAGCACCCCGCTGCTCAAGGAGTCCCGTGACACGGCTGTAGACCTCATCACCCGGGCCGAGGTGCCGCTGACGATCGACCAGCAGAACGGCAAGCGAGCGGCCGCCCTGTTCAGCTTCCTGCTGCCCACGATGGTGCTGGCCGTGCTGTTCCTCTACCTGATCCTGTCCCACCGCCGGGGTACGGGCCTGTTCGGCATCAGCAGTGGGGCCCGGCGGTTCGCGGGCACGGGGGAGAAGGTCGGTTTCGGCGACGTGGCCGGCCAGGACGACGCGGTGGCCGAGCTACGGGAGGTCACCGACTTCTTGGCCGACCCCAGCCGGTTTGCGGCCCTGGGGGCGGTGGCGCCCAAGGGCGTGCTCCTGGCCGGCCCACCGGGGTGCGGCAAGACCCTGCTGGCCCGGGCGGTGGCGGGCGAGGCCCAGGCCGCCTTCTTCTCGCTGGCCGCGTCCGACCTGGTGGAGATGTACGTGGGCGTGGGCGCGGCCCGGGTGCGTGACCTGTTCGTCCAGGCCCGAGAAGCCGCTCCGGCCATCGTGTTCATCGACGAGATCGACTCGCTGGGCGCCCGGCGGGCGGGTTCGGCCCTCAGCGGCGACAGCGAGCGCGAGCAGACGGTCAACCAGATCCTCGTCGAGCTGGACGGGTTCGCGGCCGGCGGCGCGGTGGTCGTCATGGCCGCCACCAACCGGCCCGACCTGCTCGACCCCGCCCTCGTGCGCCCCGGGCGCTTCGACCGCTTGGTCAACGTCACCCTGCCCGACCGGGCCGGGCGCCGGGCCGTGCTCGAGCTGCACGCCCGGGGCAAGCCGCTGGCCCCCGACCTCGACTTCG
The DNA here is from genome assembly GCA_040754375.1 of Actinomycetota bacterium. Classification (NCBI taxonomy): domain Bacteria; kingdom Bacillati; phylum Actinomycetota; species Actinomycetota bacterium. Next base: position 12,686 of record JBFMCT010000059.1, on the reverse strand, counting down.
AGGCGGCCGCCGGCCTCACCCAGGGGTTCTCGGGGGCCGACCTGGCCAACGTGCTCAACGAGGCCGCCCTGCTGGCCGCCCGCCGGCGCCAGCCCGCCGTGACGATGGCCCTGGTCGAGGAGGCCGTCGACCGGGCTGTGCTGGGCATCTCGTCACGCGGCACCGTGCTCACCGACGGCGAGCGGCGCCGGGTGGCTTGGCACGAGGCCGGCCACGCCGTGCTCGCACTGGCCCTCAAGGGCACGGCCCATGTGCCCCACAAGCTGACGATCGTGCCCCGGGGGGCCACCTTGGGGCGCTGCGTGTTCGCCGCGGGCCACGACCGGGTGCTGGAGTCGCGCTCGGAGCTGGCCGACGAGATGGTCGTGGGCCTTGGCGGCTGGCTGGCCGAGGACCTGGTCTTCGGCGAACCGTCCTCGGCCGGTTCCACCGACCTGGCCCGGGTGGGGCGCCTGGCCCGGCGCATGGTGTCCGAGCTGGGCATGGGCCAGGGGGGCCTGGGGGCGTCCGTCCTGGCCACCGGCGACCATGCCGGTGACCACGCCGGCGGGTGGGCCCCGTCGGACGAGGTCCGCCGGCGGTTCGACGAAGAGGCCATGGCGGTGGTCGAGGGCGCTCGCGCCCGGGCCGCGGACCTGCTGGCCCGTTCCCGGCCAGCCCTCGACCGGGTGGCCGAGGCCCTGCTGGCCCGGGAGACCCTCACCCTGGGTGAGCTGGTCGAGCTCACGTCCACCACCCCGCTGGCCGAGCACCGGCCCCGGCCCGCGGGCGGCCCGGCGGGGGGCATCGAGGGCGAGGCGGACCGGTCTACGACGGCCGGTCCGGGCCGGTAGGTGCCAGGGACCTCTATTGATTCGTTCTTGGCCCGATGCTAAGGAAGTCACTTATCCGACGTTCTCTATGAAAGGGCGGTACATGCTCGATCGATGGCGGAAGCTCGCGGTTGGGGCAGGGCTGGCGCTCGTCCTCGGCTCCACCACCCTCGTCAGTCCGGCCAGCGGTGCCCACCTCGCCTGTGGCGACACGGTCACCACCCACACCACCCTCCACGGCGACATCGGCCCGTGCTCCGACCACGGGCTGATCGTCGGGGCCGACAACATCGTGATCAACCTCAACGGCTACCGCATCTTCGGCACGCCCGAGGTCGACGACGGCGCCGGTGTGTACGTGCTCAACCGCACGGGCGTCACCGTCCGGGGCGGCACGGTGACCGACTTCGATGCCGGTGTGGTCATCCAGGGCGGGTCGCGTAACACCGTCCAGCAGATGGTGGTGCGCGACAACATCGGCGACATCTCGCCCGTAGCCTTCACCGACTTCGGCGACGGGATCTTGGTGTTCAACTCGTCCCACAACCGCGTGCTGAGCAACCTGGCCGAGAACAACGGGCCCTACAGCGGCATCACCCTGTTGGGCAACGCCGACGACAACCTGATCCAGGGCAACACCACCCAGAAGAACGTCGCCGTCACGTCCCGCTCGGGCCACGGTGGGGACGAGACCCAGGAGAACGACGGCATCCGGGTCGAGACCATCAGCAACGCGCTGTCGCCCGACCGCAACCGCATCGTGGGCAACACCGTCAAGGACAACGGCCTCGACGGCATCGCCGTGTTCCCCTTGGCCAAGGACAACATCATCGAGGGCAACGTGGTGACCGGCAACGGCAAGCTAGGCAACGTCCGCCCCGGCGACGGCATCCACGTGTTCGGCCGGTCCCAGCGCACGATCGTGCGCAACAACCGGGTGACGGCCAACGCCCGCCACGGCATCATCTTGGACTTCTTCGACCCCGACTCGTTCACCCTGCCCAGCCTCAACCGGGTGGAGCGCAACATCTCGGTCGGCAACGGGGTCGCCCCCGACGGCTTCCCCGCCTTCGACCTCAACGAGAACAACCGCTTCTGCGCCGACCACACCTGGGCCAACAACGTGTTCCAGACCAAGAACGACCCCGGGGCCGACTGCATCCACTAACCAGCTCCGCACGACTTCAGGGCCGGGCCCCCCATGAACGGGGCCCGGCCCTCGTCGCGTGCGGGCCCCGGGGCTGCGGTGGGCCGCCGGCCCGAGGCCCGACAACACCGGACCGCCTGGCCAGAGCGCCGCCGGGGCCGGCCCGCCATGACCACCCCGCGGTGACCAGGACGCGGCGGCCGGGACGCGGCGGCCCGCGTGCGGGAGGGCGCCATAACGCCCACGTCGCTCTTTCTTGACGACCATCTCGTCGGGCGCACCGGCCCCGAGGTGCCCGGAAGGAGAGCCAGGCCGGAAGCGGGCGGCGCGGGACGGGTTGCGACCGGGCCTGCCCGGGCCGCGGAGCAGGCGCAGGTGCGGGGGAGCGCAGCGGAGGCGCGGTGGGTGCCGGGCCGGGGGTGGGGGACCGGGCTGCGGGTTGGCCCGGGCCGAGGCGGAGACGCGGTGGGGGCCGGGTGCAGTGGGGCAGGCTTGCGGGGCTAGCGCGGTTGGCCCGGGCTGCGGGGCTGGCGCGGTGGGCCCGGGTGCAGTGGGACCAGGCATGCGGGGCGCGGTGGCCCGGGTGTGGGGGGAGCTCAGCGCAGGCGCGGTGGGGGCCGGGCTGCGAGTGGGACCGGGGCCGGGGTGGCCCGGGCTGCGGTCGGCCGCTAGCCCGGGGTGCGGCCAGGGGGGCCGAGGTCGTGGGGGGCCTGGCGCCGAGCATCGCTCGTTACCTGAGGCCGTCGGCGGTGAGCGGTCGCGACGGCGATGTTCGAGGAACGTGCCCGGCTCCGGGGGCCTGGATCGCCGTTCCGTCTACGGCCTCTGCCGGAGCCTGATCAGGAAAGGTTCGAGGCGAACTCTGACCGCGGAGGCGCTAGGTCGCCGGCTCACCCGGCCGGTGGGGTCAGCCGTTCGTCGGGGCCGGCGGGCAGCCGGCGGCAGCCAGGGCCGAGTCGAACTGGGCGTTGGCCCGGTCTCGGATCTGCTCAAGCTGGGCGATGTACTGGGCCCGCACGTCGGGCGGCAGGCTGGGAGGCAAGCCGTTCTGGATGGCGCTGATCTGGGCGTTGATGGCTGCCCGCTGGCTCAGCAGCCGCCCACAGAGAGGGCTGACCGGGGCCGTGGTCGACGTGGTGGTAGTGGGCCCGACCGTCGTCGAGGTGGTGGGTGGCACGGTCGTGGTCGTCGTCGAAGTCGTGGGCGGGACCGTGGTCGTCGTGGTGGAGGTCGTCGGCGGCACGGTCGTGGTCGTCGTCGAAGTCGTGGGCGGGACCGTGGTCGTCGTGGTGGAGGTCGTCGGCGGCACGGTCGTGGTCGTCGTCGAAGTCGTGGGCGGGACCGTGGTCGTCGTGGTGGAGGTCGTCGGCGGCACCGTGGTGGTCGTCGTCGACGTGGTCGGCGGCACGGTCGTAGTGGTCGTCGACGTGGTGGGTGGCACCGTGGTCGTGGTGGTCGAAGTCGTGCCGTTGGTGGCGAACGAGATGGGCTCGTCAGCGAAACCGCCAACGTTGCTGAGAGTGGCGTTGATGTGGCAGGGCTCCTGGGCCGAGCAGGTCCGGGTGGTGGGACCCTCGAAGTTCACGCCGGTGAACGGGTTCGTGACCGTGACTGGGATCGGGCCGAACGCACCGGCGCCACTAGTGGTGAACGTGCCGATGTTGTTCGAGCAGTCCGGGTCGGGGTTACCCGTTAGCACGATGCATTGCGTAATGAACCCGCTTTGGTTGGCAGCGAACCCCGTGCCGCTGACGTTCACGACGTGGCCGGCGGGGTTGAGGTTGGTGTTGGGGTTTACCGTGATTGAATGACCAGGGGTATTAGCGAAGGCCATGTTGGCGGCGAAGGCGATGGCCAGGCCGACGATGACGCTGACCGGGGTGATGCGCTGGGCGAACCGGCGGGCGCGCTCGGGCCAGGGGAAGACAGGGTAGGGGCTCATGAGCTCATCTCGGGCATCTGTCAGCCGCCTCGTGTAATGAACCGCCACACGGTTCGTCGTGCTCCAGTAAAACTATCTCCTGGACCGCCCTAGTTCAACCACCGGGGCCCACACTAGCCCCCGTCCGGCGCAGGGTGACCCCGGCCCCGGCCACCACCGCCCCGAGGACGAGCGCCACCCAGGCGCCCGTCCCCAGGAAGTCGGTGTCGCGCAGCAGCTTGGTCGCCAGTGCCCCGGCGATGACCAGGCTGAGCAGCAGCAACGGCCGTTCGGCCTGGACGTCGAGGTCGGGCCGCGAGCCCCGAGCGGCCATGACCCAGGCCACCAGGGCCACCAGGACGGCCGAGAGGAACAGCGTGGCCCGGCCCAGGTTCTCCCCCGGGGACTCGACGCCGGTGCGGTCGAGGCGGAACGAGCCCGCGCCCTCGACGCTGATGGCGTAGGTGTGCCACGGGAGCAGGGCCAGGACCGCCATCACCCCGCAACCGCCCACGAGCAGGGCGGCGTAAGCACGGCGGCGCCGGATCTCGTTCGCCTCCACGGTCGGGGCCCAGCGTAGAAGGCTGGTGCCGCTCGCGCTCGCGCCCGGCGCTCCGAGCCGCGAACAAGGCGGCGGGCTCCCGACGGAGGTCCTGCCACCGGGGCCCTGCCAACTAGCGTTGGGGCGGTGAGGGTCGTGGCCGGGGTGGCCGGGGGGCTACGGCTGCATGCGCCGGCCGGGCGGCGGCTGCGGCCGACCAGCGAGCGGGTGCGCGAGGCCCTGTTCGCCTCCCTGGGCAGCCTGGGGGTAGTCGAGGGGGCCCGGGCCCTCGACTTGTTCGCGGGCACAGGTGCCCTGGGTATCGAGGCGCTGTCACGGGGCGCGGCCCACGCCACGTTCGTCGACGACGACCCCGACGCCCTGGCCGCCGTGCGCCGCAACCTCGACGCCACCGGCCTGGCCGAGGCGGCCACCGTCGTGCGCAGCGACGCCCTGGGCTTCCTCCACGGCCCCGTCGGGCCCTTCGACGTGGCCTTCGTCGACCCTCCCTATGCCTTCGACGCCTGGGCCGAACTGCTCGACCTCCTGCCCACCGACCTGGCCGCCCTGGAGTCCGACAAGGCCGTCGAAGCGCCGCCCGGCTGGCAGACCGTACGGTCCCGCCGTTACGGCGGTAGCGTGGTGACCCTCGTACGCCGGCTGTGAAAGGGCGGCTGAGTGTCGATTGCCCTAATCCCTGGGTCGTTCGATCCCGTCACCAACGGGCACCTCGACATCGTCGAACGAACGGCCCGCAAGTTCGACGAGGTGCTGGTGGCCGTGGCCTCCAACAGCCGCAAGACGCCCCTGTTCGCCGTCGACGAACGGGTGGCCATGCTCGAGGAGGTCACCGCGCACCTGCCCAACGTCAGGGCCCACCCTCTGCGGGGCCTGCTGGCCGACTTCGCGGTCGCCAACTCGGTGACGGCCATCGTCAAGGGCCTCCGGGCCGTGTCCGACTTCGACTACGAACTGCAGATGGCCCAGCTCAACCTCCGCCTGTCGGGCGTGGACACCCTTTTCATGCCCACTGCGCCGGAGCACTCGTTCCTCTCTGCCACCCTGGTGAGGGAAGTCGCGAGCTACGGCGGGGACGTGTCGTCGATGGTCCCCCCGGTCGTGGCCCAACGCCTGAAGGAGCGGTTCGCCAAGTGAGCGTGCAAGAGCGACAGAACGAGACGGGCGACACCGAGATACTGCTGCGGCGGGTCGTCGACCTGGTCAACGCCGCCCCCAAGATGCCCCTGTCCTCGACCGTGCGGCTGGAGAAGGACGAGCTGCTCGAGCTGCTCCACGAGGCCATCGGCCGCCTGCCCGAGGAGCTGCGCCAGGCCCGGTGGCTGCTGCGCGAGCGCGAGGAGTACCTGGCCAAGGTGGCCCGCGAGGGCGACGACATCCTGGCCGCGGCCCGGGAGCGGGCCGAGCGCATCGTCCAGCGCACCGAGCTGGTGCGCGAGGCCCAGCGCCTGTCCCGGCGCATCATGGAGGAGGCCCAGGACGAGGCCCGCCGCCTGCGCCACGAGGCCGAGGACTACTGCGACCAGAAGCTGGCCACCTTCGAGATCGTGCTGGAGCGCACCATGAAGACGGTGCAGGCCGGGCGGGAGAAGCTACGGGTCACGCCCCTGCCCGCCGCCCAGGAAGGTGAGCTGGGGGGCCCGCCGGCGGCCGGCGACATCGACCCGATGACCGGCGAGGTGTTCTTCGACCAGGACCTGGGGTGACCGCCGAAGGAGGCTGAGACCATGGCTGCCCGCGAGCTCGTCATCAACGTCGCCGACCTGCTCCGCCGCCCGGGGGCACGCCGCCACGAACGGCTGTCGGGCCCGGTCGGGCCCCTGGTCGTGGTGGACACCACGGTGGCGGGCGGCACCCCCGCCGAGCTCGACGTGACCTTGGAGTGGGTCAGCGAGGGTGTGCTGGCCAGCGGTTCGGCCGCCACCCGGTGGACCTCGGCCTGCCGGCGCTGCCTGGCTCCCGTGGACGGCCCGGCCGAGGCCGAGTTCCGCGAGCTGTTCGAACCCCACGCCCGCGAAGGCGAGTCCTACCCGCTCGAGGGCGACCGCATCGACCTCGAGCCCCTGGCCCGCGAGGCCCTGCTGCTCAGCCTGCCCCTGGCCCCGCTGTGCCGGCCCGACTGCGCCGGCTTGTGCCCGACGTGTGGGGCCGATCTCAACCTCGGCCCGTGCCCCTGCCCACCCGAGCCCGCCGACCCTCGCTGGGCCGCCCTCGACCAACTTGCCCAGCTTGACCAGCTCGGCGACGGCCCGGTACCCTGATAACTTTCCATGTCTTCTTCTGCTACCCGGTACACATACGACGACCTGGCCTCCTTCCCCGACGACAAGCGCTACGAGCTGATCGACGGGGAGGCCTACGTGGCCGCCGCACCTGGTACCCGCCACCAAGACATCGTCTTGCGGCTGGCCAGAAGGGTCGCCGACCACATCGACAGGGCTGGCGGCGGGCGGCTGTTCATCGCTCCTTACGACGTCGTGCTCTCGCCCACCGACGTGGTCGAGCCCGACCTGCTGTTCGTGGCCGACGCGGGCACCGGCCGCATCACGGCCGCCAACCTCCAGGGGCCTCCCACGCTGGCCATCGAGGTGTTGAGCGACCCCCGGCACGACCGGGTGCGCAAGCGCCGGCTCTACGCGGCCTACGGGGTGCCCGAGTACTGGGTCGTCGACCCCGACGCCGACCGGGTCGAGGTCTACCGCCTCACCGGCGACCACACCGGCGACCACACCGGCGACCACTACCCCCACCCCACGATCCTGGAGCCGGGCGAGACCCTGACCACGGCGTTGCTGCCGGGCCTGGCCGTCGACCTCACCAGGCTGCTGGCCTGAGGCCGGTCGTCGGCTACGCTGGTCCGTCCGATGGCCGTACCCAAGAAGAAGACGTCGAAGTCCAAGAGCCGCAGCCGCCGGGCCAGCGCGTGGAACCTGTCCGCGCCGCCCCGCAGCACGTGCCCGCAGTGCCGGCGGACCAAGCTGCCCCACGTGGTGTGCGGCAACTGCGGCTGGTACGGCGGCCGCCAGGCCATCATCGTCGACTGAGCGTCCGCACCGCTTTGCGCCCGGGGCCCTGCAACGCCGTGACGCCCCGATGACCCTTCCGGTGGCGGTCGACGCCATGGGCACAGACCGGGGGCCGGCCGAGATGGTGGCCGGGGCCCGCCAGGCGGCCGAGGAGCACGGCATCGAGGTCGTGCTGGTGGGCCAGCCCGACGTGCTGGCCGGCTTCGACACCGGCGGGCTCGAGATCGTGGCCGCCTCCGAGGTGGTCGAGATGGCCGACGACCCCGTCGGGGGCATCCGCCGCAAGCGCGACTCGTCGGTGGTGCGCTCGGCCGAGCTGGTCCGCGACGGGCGGGCCTGCGCCATGTTCAGCGCCGGGAACACGGGGGCGGCGGTGGCCAGCGCCACCCTGCGCATGGGGCGCATCTCGGGCGTGGCCCGGCCGGCCATCGCCACCACCCTGCCCGTCCCCGGCCGGGGTTACCCCAACATCCTGCTGGACTCAGGCGGCAACGCCGAGTGCTTCGCCCCCTGGCTGGTGCAGTGGGCGCAGATGGGGTCGGTGTACGCCGCGGCCCGCTTCGACCTCGAAGCCCCCCGGGTGGGCCTCATCTCCATCGGCGAGGAGCCCTCGAAGGGCACGGCCCTGGTCAAAGAGACCCACGCCCTGCTGGCCGCGCCCGGCCCTGTCGAGGCGGCCGGAGGCCGGTTCATCGGCAACGTCGAGGGCCGCGACGCCCTGACCGACACGGTCGACGTCATGGTCACCGACGGTTTCACCGGCAACGTGGTCCTCAAGACGCTGGAAGGGGCCACGAAGGTCCTGGTCACGGCCTTCCTGGGTGTCCTGGGGTCGTCGGACGAGGCCCGCAAGGCGTCCGAGGTGCTGGTGCCCGCCCTGCTCCCGCTCTACGAGGAGATGGACGTGGACACCTACGGCGGGGCCATGCTCTTGGGGGTGGACGGCGTGTGCATCATCGGCCACGGCAAGAGCACCCCCAAGGCGGTGGTCAACGCCCTGCGCCTGGCCGCCGCCATGGTCGAGACCGACCTGGTGGGCGGGCTGCGCAAGGTAATCGCTTCGTCCGCCGGTTGACGCCAACCTGGCACTCGATGGCCCCGCACACCGGGCCGGGGACGGGTATGATCGCCCGTCCGTTCTGGTCGGAAAATCTCTAGGAGCGTGGCTGTGTCGCCGATCGACCTCGCCCATGGCCCGCTGGGCCGCCCGCAGGTCCTGCAGCTGATCCAGGTACGGCTCGCCGAGATCCTCGAGATCGAGCCCGCCCAGATCAGCGAAGGGGCCTCGTTCACCGACGACCTCGACGCCGACTCGCTGGCCCTCATCGAGCTTGTCGAGGCGCTCGAAGCCGATCTGTCAGCCCGGTCGGCCGGGTTCCGTATCGAAGACGAAGACCTGGAGGACCTCAAGACGGTGAGAGACGCGGTCGACTACGTGGTCGATCGGGTCGGCGAGGCGGCTGCGTCCTGAACGACCGTCCTGCGGCGGTAGGGCTGACCACCAGGCTGGGGCGAGAGTTCGACGATCCCGAGCTGCTTGAGCGCGCCATGGCGCACCGGTCGTGGTGTGCCGAGAACCCGGGCAACGGGTCCAACGAGCGGCTGGAGTTCCTGGGCGACGCCGTCCTCGGGCTGGTCGTGACGGCCCACGTCTACCGGCTCTACCCTGACCTGCCCGAAGGCCACCTGGCCCAGGTGCGGGCTTCGGTGGTCAACTCGGCCACGTTGGCCGAGACAGCCGACGAACTGGGGCTGGGCGAGTACCTGCTGCTGGGCAAAGGTGAAGACGCATCGAGCGGGAGGGAGAAGCCGACGATCTTGGCCGACGCGATGGAGGCGGTGATCGGCGCGGTGTACCTCGACGGCGGGTGGTCGGCGGCCGAGGACCTGGTGCTGCGGGTGCTCGGGGAACGCATCTCCGACGCGGCCGCCGTGCCCGGGAGCGGGGACTACAAGACCAGGTTGCAGGAGATGGCGGCCCGCACCTTCGAGGTGCTGCCCCGCTACGAGGTGGTGGGCACAGGCCCCGACCACGCCAAGCACTTCGAGGCCACGGTGGTGCTCGCCGGCCGGGTGGTGGGCGAGGGGAGCGGCCGTTCCAAGAAGCAGGCCGAGCAGGCCGCGGCCCGTGAGGCCTGGAACACGCTGGTCGCAGACGGCCTGGTGCCCGCCGCCGAGGGGGTGACCGCCGAGAGCGAGGGGCGGAGGGGCGAGCCGGGACAGGCCGCGGCCGCTGGCGACGACCTTGCCTGAGCTGCCCGAAGTCGAGACCATCAGGCGGGACCTGGAGAAGGAGGCGGTGGGCAAGCGCATCCGCCAGGTCGAGGTGACGGGCATGCGTTCGATCCGACGCCACCCCAACAAGAAGCACTTCATCGGCAAGCTGGAGGGGCGCAAGATCACCGCCGTCCAGCGCCGGGGCAAGTACCTGCTGGTGCGCCTAGAGGGGGGCGACGTGCTCGTCGTCCACCTGGGCATGAGCGGCCAGCTCCTCAAGGGCAAGGGCGGCGTCAAGGACCCGGCCCCCAAGCACACCCACGTGGTGATCACGTTCACCCAGGGGGGCCTGCTGCGCTTCGTCGACCCCCGGACCTTCGGGGAGATGTTCGTGACCTCCTCGGACGAGCTCGAGGCGGCCGTGCCCGAGCTGGCCCACCTGGGCTTCGACCCCGTCGAGGACTTCATGTCGTGGACCAAGTTCGGCGAGCTGCTGGTCTCGCGCCGGGCCAAGCTCAAGAGCGTGCTCACCGACCAGAAGTTCGTGGCCGGCCTGGGCAACATCTACAGCGACGAGATCCTGTGGGCTGCCGGCCTGCGCTACGACCGGGCGTCTGACCACCTCACCTCCCAGGAGGTGCGCCGCCTCTACCGGGCCATGACCGAGACCCTGCAAGACGCCATCAAGCACCGGGGCTCGTCGCTGTCGGACGAGCAGTACGTCGACCTCTACGGGGCCATGGGCGACTACCAGCGCGAGCACAAGGTCTACGACCGGGAGGGCCAGGCCTGCCGGCGGTGCCGCAGCACGATCGTGCGGGTCAAGGCCAACGGCCGCTCGACGTTCCTGTGCCCGCAGTGCCAGGTCTGACGGGCTGAAGGGATGACGGGGGCGGGGGTCCGCGTGGGGGCCGGGCGGCGCCGGTACCCTCGGCGGGCGTGTTCCTGCGGTCGCTGACTCTCAAGGGCTTCAAGTCGTTCGCCGAGGCGACGACGCTCGAACTGGAGCCGGGCCTGACGGTGGTCGTCGGGCCCAACGGGAGCGGGAAGTCCAACATCGTCGACGCCGTGGCCTGGGTGCTGGGTGCCCAGGGGCCGCGCACCGTGCGCTCCCAGCGCATGGAGGACGTGATCTTCGCGGGCAGCGGCAAGCGGTCGGCCCTGGGCCGGGCCGAGGTGGCCCTGACCATCGACAACTCGGCCGGGCTGCTGCCCATCGGGTTCACCGAGGTGACCCTTACCAGGACGCTGTTCCGGGCGTCGGGGGAGTCCGAGTACGCCATCAACGGCGTTCCCTGCCGGCTGCTCGACCTCCAAGAGCTCCTGTCGGACACGGGCGTGGGCCGCCAGCAGCACGTCATCGTCTCCCAGGGCAACCTCGACCAGGTGCTCGACGTGCGCCCCGAGGACCGCCGGCTGATCGTGGAGGAGGCGGCCGGCATCTTGAAGTTCCGGCGGCGCAAGGAGAAGGCCGAGCGGCGCCTGGAGGCCACCGAGTCCCACCTGGTGCGCCTGTCCGACCTGCTCAAGGAGCTGCGCCGGGGGATGCGTCCTCTGGAACGCCAGGCCGACGCCGCCCTGCGCCACGACGGCCTGGCCGCCGAGCTGCGGGCCCTGTCGGTGTACCTGTCGGGGCGCACGCTGGCCGGGCTGACGGCCCGCGCCGAGGCCGGGGCCCGCGAGCTGGCCCGCTTCGGGCGGGACGAGACCGCCGCCCTGGCCGAGCTGCGCCGCCTCGACGGCGACATCTCCACCCTCGAGGGCCGCCTCGCCCCCATGGGCGGCGGCGCCCTCGACGGGGCCGCCGCCCGCCTGGAGGCCCTGCGGGAGCGGGCCCGGGGGGTGGGGGCCGTGCTGGCCGAGCGGGCCCGGTCGCTGGCCGCCGAGGTGGCCGCGGCCGAGGGCGGCGACCTGGGCCTGGACCCGCTGGCCCGCCTGGAGGCCGACGCCGTGACCCTGGCCGGCGAGCTCTCGGCCGCCGAGGAGGAGTCGGCCCGGCTGGAGGACGCGGCATCGAGCCTGGCCGAGGCCGAGGCCGAACTGGCCGCCCGCCGCGCCCGCCTGGCTGCCCGCCAGGCGGCCGAGGCCACCCGCCGCCGGGCGGCCGAGGCCCGGGGCGAACTGGCCGCCCTGGCCGCGTCCGCGGAACGGGCCCGGGTTGAGCTGGCGGCCGTCGAGGCCCGCCTGGCCGACCTCGACAAGGTGGTGGCCGAGGCCGAGGACAAGGTCACGGCCGCTCGGGAGGTGCGCGGGGCGGCCGCCGCCCGCCGGGCCGACGTCACCGCCGCCCTGGCCCACGCCCGGGCCGGGGCCACCGAGGCCGCTGCCCGCCGAGCGGCCGCCCTCGCCGCCCGCCAGCGGGCCGAGCGGGCCGCCGACGCGGCCACCGCCCGCGTCGAAGCCCTCTCCTTGTCCGTCACCGCCGCCGACCCGCCCCACGCCGGCCCGGCCGGGGGGCCGGTGGGGCTGGGCACGTTGCTGGCCCTGGTGCGGATCGAGGCGGGGTGGGAGGCGGCCGTCGAGGCCGCCCTGGGCGACGCTCTGACGGCTGTGGTCATGTCCGGCCCGGCCGACGTGCGGGCCGCGCTGGCCGCCTTCGAGTCGGCTGGCCGGCCCGGTCCGCCCACCGCCTACCTTCCCGCCGCGCTGGGCCCGGGGGTGGGGGCGGCCACGGCTCCAGAGGCCGTCCCCGGCGCGGTCCCCCTGGTGGGCAAGGTGGCGTCCGTGGACCGGGCGGTGGGCGCCCTTCTCGAGCGGCTGCTGGCCGGGGCGGTGGCCGTGGACGGTGGCTGGGAAGCGGCCCTGGCGGTGGCCGAGGCCCGGCCCGACCTGTGCGCCGTGACCCGAGCGGGCGACCGCTTCGGGCCCGGAGGGTGGAAGCTGGCGGGCGAAGCCCCGAGCCTGGCCGCCGCCCTGGCCGCCGCTCGCCAGCGGGCCGACGACGCCGTCGCGGCCGCCATCGAGGCCCGGGCGGCCGAGGAGCAGGCCGCGGCCGAGGCCGACG
>JBFMCT010000058.1 GCA_040754375.1 Actinomycetota bacterium | reverse complement strand
GACGCGCCTGTGGCCCCCGCCCCGGCCCCGGAAGCCCGGCCCCCACCGCCCGCCCCGGCCGCGACCGACGACGCGCCTGTGGTCCCCGCCCCGGCCGCGGAAGCCCCGCCCCCACCGCCGGCCCCGGCCGCGACCGACGACGCGCCTGTGGTCCCCGCCCCGGCCCCGGGGGCGGGCGGGGGGGCCGTCATGCCACGGCCTCGTCGGCGATGACCTCGCCCCGGAGGCCGAGGGCCAGGCACACGTGTTCCTCACCGACGACTTCGCCCTCGCCGGCCAGGTCGGCCAGGGTGCGGGCCACCCGCCTGATCCGGTGGAGGCCACGGCCGCTGAGGGTGCCGGCCCGCAGCTTGAACTCCAGCATCGACGCGGCTGCCGGCGTCAAGGGCGCGAGCTCGTCGAGGCGGTTGGCGGGCAGCTCGGCGTTGCAGCGCACCCCCCGCTCCTGGGCGCGGGCGCGGACCTCGCCCACCCGCTCGGCGACGACCGCCGTGGTCTCACCCTCACCCCCGCCTACCAAGATGGTGGGGTCGGGCCGGGACACGACCACCCGCAGGTCGAAGCGGTCGAGGAGCGGGCCCGACAGGCGCCGGCGGTAGCGCAGGCGGGCAGCCGGGCCGCACCGGCAGCCGCCGTCGGCCCCGCCCCGCCCGCACGGGCACGGGTTGGTGGCCGCCACCAGGAGGAAGCGGGCTGGCATCTCGACGCTGCCCCGGGCCCGAGACAGGCGCACGACGCCCTCCTCCAACGGCTGGCGCAGGGAGTCGAGGACGGACGCCGGGAACTCGCCCAGCTCGTCGAGGAACAGCACGCCCGCGTGGGCCAGCGAGATCTCCCCGGGCCGCATCCACGCCGACCCCCCGCCGATGAGGGCCACGGCCGACGCCCCATGGTGAGGGGCCCGAAAGGGCGGCTGGCGGACCAGGCCACCGGCCGGCAAGCTCACACCTGCGGCCGAGTGGACGCACGTGGCCTCCAGCGCCTCGCCCGCCTCCAGCGAGGGCAGGAGCCCGGGCAGGCGACGGGCCAGCATCGTCTTGCCAGAACCAGGCGGCCCGCACAGGAGCAGGTGGTGGCCGCCGGCGGCGCACACCTCCAAGGCCGTGCGCCCCACAGGCTGGCCCCGCACGTCAGCCAGGTCGACGGCGGCCAACCCACCCGAGCCCGGCCCGCCCAGGCCCGGCCCCGACTGCCCACCGGCCGAGCGGTCGGGGGGCTCGGGCCACACCTCCTCCCCCAGCAGGCAACGCACCAGCTCGCCCACGCTCGACGCGCAGCGCACCTCGTGACGGCCCAGCAGGGCGGCCTCGTGGGCGCACGCCCGGGGCACGACCACGGTGGGTGAGGTCATCGAGCCGACCATGGGGACCACCCCGGGGACGGCCCGCAGGCTGCCGTCGAGGCCGAGCTCGCCCAGGAACGACATGCCCTCGACGGCCTGGCCCGGGACGGCGCCGTCGGCCACCAGGAGGGCGACGGCGATGGCCAGGTCGAGCCCGGGGCCGCCCTTGCGGATACCGGTGGGCGCCAGGTTGACGGTGACCCGCTTGACGGGCCACGGGAGCTGGCTCGACATCAGAGCGGCCCGCACGCGGTCGCGCGACTCGCGGCAGGCGGCGTCGGGCAGGCCGACGACCGTGAACCCCGGCAACCCGTTGGACACGTGGACCTCGACGGCCACCGGGCGCCCCTTGACGCCCAGCAGCGTGGCGGACGGCACCATTGCGATCACCGGCGGACCTCCCAACGGGCAGACGTTCCCCAGGGAGGGCCGGACCGCCGGCCTCTCGAAGCGTGGTGAGATCCTACAGGAAGGGGTGTGACAGCGTCATAGGCCGGATAGCGACTTCGCCCGCGCCGCCAGATCGGGCGCCCTGGGGAGGGTTGAAGCACCAGCCGCCTGAGACCCAGCCCGAGTGGTCAGAAGGCGCCTTCGAGCACCTCGATCTGGCCGGCCATCACCGACGCCACGTCGAAACGGATGCCGATGGCCTTCACTTCGTTCTCGGCCAGCCAGCGGGCCGCCAGCCGCCGCACCCGGTTCTGCTTGGCCCGGCCCACGGCTTCGACGGGCAGGCCGAAAGCGTCACTCGTGCGGGTCTTGACCTCGCAGAACACATAGGTCCGCCCCTGGCGCACCACCAGGTCGAGCTCGCCGTCTCGGCACCGCCAGTTGCGCACGACGACCAGGTAACCCGCGGCCTCGTACCACGCGGCCACCTGGTCTTCCCCGCTGCGGCCTAGAGACCGCCGGGCCTGGGTCACCGAGGCCCCCTACTCCGTGGACCGGACCTCTTCGACGTTGACGTCTTTGAAGGTGACCACCCGCACCGAGGCCACGAACCGGGCCGGACCGGGGCGGTAGATGTCCCACACCCAGGCGTCGTGCAGCTCGAGCTCGAGGTGGCTGCGCCCTTCGGACTCCTTGAGCTGCATGTCGACCCGGTTGGCCAGGTAGAACCGGCGCTCGGTCTCGACCACGTAGGAGAACAGCGGGAGCACGTCGCGGTACTCCTTGTAGAGCTGGAGCTCCATCTCGGTCTCGTAGCGCTCTAGGTCTTCGCTGCTCATTGCTCCACTCTACGGGTCGGGCCGGGCCAACGCCGCCGCCCTACAGAAAGGCCATGGTGGGCACGGGCCACACCCGCACCACCGCCCGGCCCACGATCGTCGACGTCTCGATGGGCCCGAACACCCGGCTGTCGGCCGAGTTCGAGCGGTTGTCCCCCATGACGAACACGGCGTTGTCGGGCACGATCACCGGAGCGAAGTCCCCGTTCGGCCCGGCCTCGGGCAGGTAGGGCTCGACCAGTTCGCGCCCGTTCACATAGATCGTCCCCCCCCGGCCCTCGACGGTCTCGCCCGGCAGGCCGATCACCCGCTTGACGAACTCGTCGGTCGACGGGGCGGCTACCCCGATGGCCTCACCCACCGACCGCACGGCCCTGGCCAGGAGGTTGGACCGGTCGGGGGGCTGGGGATGGGGCGAGTCGAAGACCACCACGTCGCCCCGCCGAGGTTCGTGCAGCCGGTAGGACAGCTTCGAGACGACGATCCGGTCGCCCACCTCCAACTGGGGCTGCATCGAACCCGACGGTATGTAGAACGCCTGGGCCACGAACGTCTTGATGCCCATGGCGATCACCAAGGCGACCGTGAGGAGGATGACCACCTCCCTCAGGAACGCGACTGCCCGGCGGGGCCGCCGCTGGTCTGCCTCGGCCGGAGGGTCGGACGCGCTCAACGCGCCGTGCGCTTCTCCTTGATCTTCGCCGCCCGGCCCACCCGGTCACGCAGGTAGTAGAGCTTGGCCCGGCGCACGTCGCCCCGGGTCACGACCTCGATGGTCGAGATGATGGGCGAGTGGACGGGGAACGTGCGCTCCACACCCACCCCGAAGCTCACCTTGCGGACCGAGAACGTCTCGCGCACCCCCGAGCCCTGCCGGCGGACGACGGCTCCCTGGAACACCTGGATGCGCTCCCGGTTGCCCTCCACCACCCGGACGTGCACCTTGAGGGTGTCACCGGGGCCGAACTCGGGCAGGTCGTCGCGAAGGGACGCACGGTCGACAAGATCTGTGGGGTTCATGGCGCGGCAGGCTCCTGCGCTTCGTCTGTGGCTTCGGCGGGTCCGCCGGGGGACCACCAGGATAGGTCAACGCGCCGGCCAGCGCCTCCCGAGACGGCCTTCCGATCGCCGGCGAGCCCGCGCAGGGCCCGCCGCTCAGGGCCCGCCGCTCAGGCCGAACTCGTCCAGCAGGCGGCGGTCGTCGGGGCTCAGGCCTCCCCGGGCTTCGATCAGGTCGGGGCGATCGGCCAGGGTCCGGGCCAGGGCCTGGGCCCGGCGCCAGCGGGCCACCCGTCCGTGGTCCCCCGAACGCAGCACCTCGGGCACCGTCCATCCCCGGAAGTCGGCCGGCCGGGTGTAGTGGGGGTACTCCAGCAGGCCGTCGCTGAAGGACTCGTCCTCGGCCGACGCGTCGTTGCCCATCACCCCTGGGACCAGGCGGGTGACGGCCTCCACGACCACGAGGGCGGCCGCCTCTCCCCCGGCCAGCACGTAGTCGCCGATGGAGAGCTCGCCGTCGCACAAGTGGTCACGAACCCGCTCGTCCACCCCCTCGTAGCGCCCGCACAGCAGGGAGAAGCCTCCCGAGCCGGCCAGTTGGGCGGCCCATGCCTGGTCGAACCGGCGGCCGCCGGGGCCCAGCAACAGCAGGGGCCGGGGTGGTCCGACGGCCTCCACCGCCCGGAAGATGGGCTCGGGGGCCAGCACCATGCCCGCCCCCCCGCCGAAGGGCGTGTCGTCGACCGAACGGTGCCGATCGGTCGTGTGATGGCGCACGTCGTGGACGTTGACCTCCACGACCCCCTTCTCCCGGGCCCGCCCCAGCAGGCTGGCCGAGAACGCCGGCTCCAGCAGTTGGGGCAGCACCGTGAACACGTCGATGCGTACGACCGGGCCCGGGCTTGGCAAGGGACTAGGCATAGCAGCGTTGGCGGTGCGCCGCTCGCCGGGGAGGGCGAAGGTGCCAGGTCATGAGGCGACGGCCCGCCTACTTCACGGTCGTCCAGGAGCCGGGGCCCGGGCCCACCGCTAGTCGAGCAGGCCGGCCGGGGGATCGATCACCACCCGGCCCGGGGACTGGGACACGACGAAGACCAGGGGCACCAGGCGTTCACCTTCGAGCACCAGCAGGTCGGAGGCGGGGTTGGCCTCCAAGGCGAGGACCGTGCCGTGGACGCGGCCGTCGGTACCCACCACCTCGGACCCGACGAGGTCGTGGGCCCACAAGGCGCCTTCTTCGTCGAGGGGCTCGGCCCGCAACGAACGGCCCCGCAGGACCTCGGCCCCGTTGCGGTCGGTCACCCCGGCGAAGGTCACCAACCACCGGCCCTGGTGAGGACGGGCGGCCAGCACCTCCATGGGCCCGGCGTCGGACTCCAGCACCGAGCCGGCCACGAACCGGGCCTCGGGCCGGTTGGTGACGGCCTCGACGGCCACCTCGCCACGCAGCCCGTGGGGCTTGACCACCACCCCGACCTCCAGGAGGCCGGGGCCCTCAGTCGACAATGTCGACGACGGTCTCCGTGCCCTCGCGGGCGCCGGCCGCACGTACGACGGTGCGGATGGCCTGGGCCACCCGGCCCCGCCGGCCGATGACCCGGCCCATGTCCGACGGGTCGACGTGCAGGCGCAGGGTCAGCGCCCGGCGGCCCTCTTCGACGTCGACCACGACCGACTCGGGGTCGTCGACCAGCGACTTGGCCACGTACTCCAACATGGCGATGGGCAGCGCCCCCGCCCGCCGGTTCCCGTCCGGGCCGTCGTCGTCCTCGTCGTCGTCGTCGTCCTCGTCCTCGTCCTCGTCGTCGTCGTCGTCGTCCTCGTCGTCGCCCAACTCGTCGTCATCGTCGAGGTCGTCGTCCGCGTCGTCGTCCAACTCGTCGTCGAACTCGCCGTCCTCGAGGTCGTCGTCGTCCTCGGCCACCGGCTGGTCGGTCACGACTGGGCCGCGGGCTCGGCAGCGGCCGCCGGAGAGGGGGCGGGGCCCGTGCCCTTGTACTGGGCCCAGGCCCCCGAGATCTCCAGGAGCTTGCGGGCGCGGTCGGTGGGCTGGGCGCCCTGGCGCAGCCACCCCACGGCCTTGTCGTTGTCGACCTTGACGGCCGACGGCTCGACCCGGGGGTCGTAGGTGCCGACGATCTCGATGAACCGGCCGTCGCGCGGCGAACGGGCGTCGGCCGCCACGAGCCGGTAGGTCGGCTGCTTCTTCTTGCCCATGCGCACGAGGCGCAGCTTGACTGCCATTCGTTCTCCTCTAGTTGAGGCCGGCCAACGAAGGAGGGCCGCCCCGACCCTTCCGGCCACCCTTGCCGAGCATCCTCATCATCTTCTGCATGTCCTTGAACTGCTTGAGCAGTTGGTTGACCTCGGAAGTGGTGTTACCGCTGCCGTTGGCCACCCGCAGGCGACGGGAACCGTTCATCAACGACGGGTCCCGGCGCTCCTCCGGGGTCATCGAACGGATGATCGCCTCAACCCTGGCGATCTCCCGGTCGTCGATCTCGGCCTTCTTCAGTTCCTTGGGTACCCCGGGAAGCATACCGACAAGGTTCTGCAGGGGCCCCATCTTCTTGATCTGCTGCATCTGCTCGAGGAAGTCCTCCAGCGTGAACTGGCCGGTCGTGAGCTTTTCGGCCGTCACCTGGGCCTGCTCGCGCTCGAACGCCTGCTCGGCCTTCTCGATCAGCGTGAGCATGTCGCCCATGCCCAAGATGCGCGACGCCATGCGGTCGGGGTGGAACGGCTCGAAGTCGGCCAGCTTCTCGCCCACCGAGGCGAAGGCGATGGGCTTGCCGATGACCTCCTTGACCGACAGGGCGGCGCCGCCCCGGGCGTCGCCGTCGAGCTTGGTGAGGATGACCCCGTCGATCTCCAGGGCGGCGTGGAACGACTCGGCCACGTTGACGGCGTCCTGGCCGGTCATGGCGTCGACCACCAAGAACGTGTAGTCGGGGCTGACGGCCTCGGAGATGGCCCGGGCCTCGTCCATCAGGTCGGCGTCGACGTGCAGGCGCCCGGCGGTGTCGACGATCAGCACGTCGCGGCCCCGGCGCTGGGCCTCGGCCAGCCCCGCCTTGGCCACCATGACCGGGTCGGTCGGCTCGGAGAAGACGGGTACCCCCACCTGGCCGGCCAGCACCGTGAGCTGCTGCACGGCCGCCGGGCGCTGGAGGTCGGCCCCCACCAGCATGGGGTGGCGGCCCTGCTGGCGGAACCAGCGGGCCAGCTTGCCGGCGGTGGTCGTCTTGCCCGACCCCTGCAGGCCGGCCAGCATGACCACCGTCGGCGGCCGGGAGGCGTAGGTGATCCGCAGGGTCTGGCCCCCCAGGATGTTGACCAGTTCCTGGTTGACGATCTTGACGACCTGCTGGGCGGGCGTGAGGCTGGCCGACAGGTCGGCCCCGATGCACTGCTCGCGGATGCGGTCGACCATGGCCTTGACGACCTTGAAGTTGACGTCGGCCTCCAGCAGGGCCAGGCGGATCTCCCGCAGGATCTCCTCGACGTCCTTCTCCCCCAGCCGCCCCCGCCCCCGGACGCGCTTGAAGATGGTCTCGAACCGCTCGCTCAACGAGTCGAACATGGCCCGACCAGGGTAGCGGCCGCCCTGACAACACCCGGCCCACCGCGCCTACACGACGATTGAGTAAAATTGAACCTCTCCGGTACATTTTTACTCACTCTCGTTCGTCTCCGTTTCTGACGTACGCGTGGCGCGCCACCCGCCTGCTGCGACATGGATAGGAGGTGTCTGCGCCCTCGTACCCCGCCCCGCGAGTGGAAGGCGGAAAGCCACGGGTGCTCGGTGCACGCCCGAAGTCACCCGACCGGCCGGCCGGCGGCGGTTGACGGCTGCGGTCTCGTAGGCGCCGTACCGGGGCCATACCGCGCCCCTACAATGGCCCGGCGGCCACCCCCGTCGCCTTCCTACCGCCGAGGAGGTGGCATGCCCGAGGCTCGACCAGACGAGAGGTCGCCGCGCCCCTCCGCCCCCCCGACGTTGGTCCGCCCTCGCCACGACGGCGAGCTGGGGTTCGTGCGCCGGCCGATGGTGCGCTGGCTCGACCCCCACCAACTGCTGGGCACGGCCGCCCGGGTGGTGGCCTCGGGCTTCACCACGTCCTACACCGACAGCCGCGAGCTCCAGGTCCACATGGCCGCCGAGGTGTACGACCGCTCGGCCGGCGACGAGCTGTGGTTCGACTACGTCGCCGACCTGGGCGACGGGTGGAACTCGACCTACACGGTCGCCTGGCTCCTGTCCCAGGACCACATTGACGTGGAGCTCGACGGCCAGGCTCACCACCTTCCCCGGGGCCCCTTGCTGGTGATGGGCGGCGACCAGGTGTACCCCGTCCCCACCCGCACCCAGTACGAGAACCGCCTGCTCGGGCCCTACCGGGCGGCGCTGCCGTGCCCGCCCCCGGGCCGGCCCCCCGAGCTGCTCGCCATCCCCGGCAGCCACGACTGGTACGACGGGCTGGTCAACTTCGTCAACGTGTTCTGCCGCCGCCGCCCTATCGGGGGCCGCCAGACCATCCAGAGCCGGAGCTACTTCGCCGTCCGGCTCCCCCATCGGTGGTGGCTCTGGGGGATCGACACCCAGTTCGGGGACTTCCTCGACGAGTCCCAGTTGGCGTACTTCGCCGAGGCCGCCCAGGAGATGGCGGACGGCGACCAGGTCGTGGTCTGCATGGCCAAGGAGGTCGAGAGCGGCCGGCGCAGCTCCGAGGTGTGCTCGGACCGGACGCTGGCTTACCTCGAGCGCGAGGTCGTGGCCCCCGCCGGGGGACGGGTCACGCTCTACCTCAAGAGCGGCCGCCACCACTACTGCCGCTACGCCGAGGCGGGCGGCGAGCGCCACCTGGTCACGGCCGGCGGCGGCGGCTCGTTCCTGCATCCCACCCACGGGCTGGCCGAGACGGTCGAGCCACCGGGCGACAACGGGGGCCGTGCCTTCGCAAAGGCGGCCGTCTACCCGTCGGAGGCCTTCTCCCGCCGCCTGCGCAAGCGGGTGTGGCTGCTGCCGGCTTACAACCTGCCCCTGGCCGCCGCCCTGGGCGCGGTGCAGGTGCTGGTGGTGTTCATGCTCAACCTCCACCTGTCCGACGCCCACCAGGGCGTCGGGTTCGCCGACCTGGTGCGGGCGCTGTGGCAGAGCCCCTCGGCCTTCCTGCTCATCGTGTCGGTCATCGCCTTGTTCGGGGCTATGATCCGCCTGGCCCACGACGCCCGGGGCCTGCCCAGGGTCGTCATCGCCCTCGGCCACTCAGCCCTGCAGACGGGCGGTCTGGCCCTGGTCATCGTGGTCGCCTCGGCGCTGGCATCGCCCTTCGACGGGGCCCCTTCGCTGCTCGCCTTCCTGGCCCTGGTGTGGGTGTTCGGCGGGGTCGGCGGCGTACTGGGTGTCTCCGCCTACCTGTGGGCCACCAACCACATGGGCTTTCACGCCAACGAGGCCTTCGCCCCGCTCCACCACGCCGACCAGAAGAACTTCCTGCGGCTCCACGTCGGCCCGAGCGGCGACCTGACCGTCTACCCCATCGGGGTGGAGCGCGCCGGCCGCCGGTGGCGCTTCGACCCCGGGGCCGAGCCCCACGCCCCGTGGCTCGTGCCCGACGGCCGGGCGCCGGCGCCGCACCTCGTCGAGGCGCCCATCGTCCTCGAGCGCCGGTAACGGCTCGGGGCCGTGCAGGTTGCGGTGTGGCAATCGCGCCAGTTGTGGCGCGTTTCGTACACCGGTTCGGCGAGCTCGGTCAGTTGAACAGGGCTTCGACGAACTCGTCGGGGTCGAACGCCACGAGGTCGGCGGCCGACTCGCCCAGGCCCACGAGCTTGATGGGGATGCCGAGGTCGGTCTGGATGGCCAGGGCGATGCCGCCCTTGGCCGTGCCGTCGAGCTTGGTGAGCACGACGCCCGTGACCTCGACGGCCTCGGTGAACTGGCGGGCCTGGGTGAGCCCGTTCTGGCCGGTGGTGGCGTCTATCACCAGCAGGACCTCGGTGACCCGGCCCGGGGGCTTGTCGGCCACCCGGCGCACCTTGCGCAGCTCCTCCATGAGGTTGACCTTGGTGTGCAGGCGCCCGGCGGTGTCGGCCAGAACCAGGTCGACGTGGCGGGCGGCGGCCCGCTCCACGGCGTCGAACACCACCGACCCGGGGTCGCCACCCTCGGCCCCCCGCACCAGCTGCGCCCCGACCCGGCGGGACCACAGTTCGAGCTGTTCGGCGGCCGCCGCCCGGAACGTGTCACCCGCGGCCATGATCACCGACCGTCCCTCGGACACCTGCTGGGCGCCGACTTTTCCGATGGTGGTCGTCTTGCCCACCCCGTTGACCCCCACGAACAGCCACACGTTGGGTACCCCGGGCTCGTAGCGCAGGGTGCGGTCGGCCACCACCAGCGACTTCTTGAGGTCAGCCTTGAGCGCCTCGACCAGCTCGGTGGGGCTGATGATGCCCTCCCGCTTCACCCGTCCCTTCAGCTCGTCGAGCATCGACGACGCCATCTTGACGCCCACGTCGGCCCGCACCAGGGCCTCCTCGAGGTCGTCCCACGTCTCGTCGTCGATCTTCTCCTTGGACCGGACCGAGCCCAGGTAGCCGGCCAGCAGCGAACGGGCCTTACCCAACCGGTCGCGGAACCGGGGCCGGACCGGGGCCTCGACCTCCGCGTCCGGCTCCTCCTCAGGGACGGCCTCCAGGCCGGGCGCGGGCGCCGGGCTCTCCTCCTCGGGCTCGGGCTGGGGCTGGGCCGCGGCCAGCAGGGCCTCGGCCTCGGCCACCACCTCGGCGGCCTGGCGTTCGAGCTCCTCGGCGGACGGGCCACCACCCCGGGCGCGCTCGCGCTTGGGCGGGGCGGCCCGGCCGGGGGCGACCTTCTTGGGCGGGGCCGGCGGTGGCTCCAGGTCGCCCTTGGCTCGGCGGCGGGGCCGGGACGCGATCGCGGCCGCGATCAGGCCCGTGATGACGAGGGTGACGACCATCAGGATTACGAGCTCCATCGCCCGTACACGCTACTGAGTCAGAGGGGCCTGCCCCTCGGCCCCCTCAGCGGTCCCCGAGCAGGTCGAGAGGGCCCGAAAGGCGGATCTGGCGGACGGCCCGCTGGTCGGACAGCAGGCTCACCTGCTCGGGCGAGAGGTCGGCTGTCGCCACCGCCCCCTGGCGGGAACCCGGGCCCAGCCCCAGCCCGGCCAGGGCGGCCAGCTCGTCGTCGGCCACGTCAGGGTTCAGGTGCACGAACACCGCCAGCCGAGGGCCGGCGACGTCTCCCAGGGACCGTTCGCCACCGGCCTGCGCGTCCCCACCGCTCGCTCCCCCGCCAGCACGACCCCGCACGGCGACCGGACCGGGGCCGGGGCCGGCCGCTGGTCCCGAGCCGGAGCCGGGGCTGGGGGCGCCGGTTCCGGGGGCGGGGCCGGAGCCGGAGCCGGGGCCAGCCGTTCCCGGGTCAGGGCCGGGGCTGGGGGCGCCGGTTCCGGGGCCGGGGCCGGAGCCGGGGCCGGGGCCAGCCGTTCCGGGGTCAGGGCCGGGGGGGCGGGTGGCCAGGCGGGCCAGGGCCGAGGCCAGCGCGGGGTCGAGTTTGCGGTAGTCCATGCCCAAGCTCGACGGTACCGCCCGGCCCGGTCGGGGCGGCGCGGCCTGTGCGACAATGCCCGGGCGGGAGGCGGTGAGGGCGTGGACGAAGGGTTCCCAGCCGAGGCGGACGGGGCCGAGGTGTACGACCACCACGGGGCGGCCGCGCCGCGGGGGGCGGACCACGTCGTGCGGTCCAGTTCCGCGGAGGGCCGTTTCGGGCGCCTGTTCCGTACGCTCCCCCCGCTGCGGTCGACCGACGCCGAGCTGGGCACCCTGGCCGTGAAGATGGTGGCCCCGGCCGGCCAGGCGTCGTCGCCCGAGGGCGACAACCCGGCCATCCCCTCGGGGTACACCTACCTGGGCCAGTTCGTCGACCACGACATCACGTTCGACCCGGCGTCGGTCCTCGAACGCGACAACGACCCCGACGCCCTGTCCACGTTCCGCACCCCCCGGTTCGACCTCGACTCGTTGTATGGGGGTGGGCGGCGCCAGACGCCGTTCCTCTACGACGAGGAGGACCCGGCCAAGCTGCTGGTGGGCACCAACACCGGCCCCCACACCGACCCCGCCGACCTGCCCCGCAACCAGCAGGGCCGGGCGCTGATCGGCGACCCCCGCAACGACGTGCACGTGATCGTGGCCCAGCTCCACCTGGCATTCGTGCGGTTCCACAACGCGGTCGTCGACCACCTGCGAGGGCGGTTCTTCCCCGGGCCCGAGCTGGAGGACGAGGCCCGCCGCCTCACCTGCTGGCACTACCAGTGGATCGTGCTCAACGACTTCCTGCGCCGCCTGGTCGGGCCCGACGTGCTCGACGAGGTGCTGGTACGCGACCCCCGCACCGGAGGCCTGCGGGCCGACCTGCGCTTCTACTCGTGGCGGCGCAAGCCGTGGGTGCCCGTCGAGTTCTCGGCCGCGGCCTACCGGTTCGGCCACTCGATGGTCCGCTCCGACTACGTGCTCAACCGCGAGCTCGAACCGATCGCCATGTTCTCGCCGGCCATGACGCCCCACCCGCTCCAGCACCTCGGCGGCTTCCGGCCGCTACCCGAGAAGTGGACGCTGGACTGGTCGTTCTTCTTCCCCCTGGCCCCGACCCCACCCCAGCCGAGCCGCAAGATCGACACCCACCTGGCCCCGCCCCTCCATCACCTGCCCACGAGCGTCGACGGGCCCCGGCGCTCGCTCGCGCTGCTCAACCTGCTGCGGGGCCGGGCGCTGCAACTGCCGTCGGGCCAGGCGGTGGCGGCCGCCATGGGCACGTCGGTCCCCGACGCCGAGCTGGGCGTGGGCCCGGGCGAGACGCCCCTCTACTTCTGGCTCCTGAAGGAGGCCGAGGTGGTCGGAGAGGGGCTCCGCCTGGGCCCCACAGGCGGGCGGATCGTGGCCGAGGTGTTGGTCGGCATGCTCGAGGGTGACCCCTCGTCGTTCCTGCGCAAGGCGCCCGCGTGGCGGCCCGAACTGCCGGCGGCCACGCCTGGGGACTTCACCATGGCCGACCTGCTCCGCTTCGCGGGCGTGGCCGGATGACCCAGGGGTACCCTCGCCCGGTGCCGGGGGATCAGATGTCCCCGGACCGGCGGGCGCCGGAGCGGGCAGGCGGGTGGACGTCGCGGTGAAGTAGGCAGGAGGGGATCGGATGGATGATGCGGGGCGGTTAGCGCGGGCCGCGGCCGACAAGGCCGAGGCCGAGGCCCGGTCGGCCCAGGCGGCCGCGGCCAAGGCCGAGCATGAGGCCGCCGCCCTGGCGGGCGAACCCGCCCGTCTCAAGCGGGAGGCCGAGGCCCGCAAGGCCCAGGCCGACGCCGACAAGGCGGCGGCCGACGCCCGGGCCGCGCAGGTGGCGGGGTTCGTGCCCGACCTGAGCAAAGTCGAGGGCGGGACGACCGATGTCAAGGGCGACAAGGCGGTCTTCAGTTCGGTGTTGGCCCACCGGGCCCTGACCACGGCAGCCGCCGAACTGGCCGAGGACGTCGAACGCCACCTCGTGCGCGACGAACCCGTCCTGCTCACGACCGACCCCGACCTGGTGGCTTCCGACGCCCCCTACGTCGAGGTGGCCAACGGGCTCGCCTACCTCACGGCGGCCGCCGACAAGCTGCTGAGCGCCCGGCCGGCCAAGTCGGCCAAGTCGGCCAGGTCGGCCGCCCCGGCCCAGGCCGGTATCGGCCCCTGGGCCACGGGCGCGGCCACTCCCTCCGCCTCGGTGGCTGCGGCCGCTGCCGGGGTGGCCACGGCGGTGGCCGCCGCCGTCCCCCAGGTGCTGTCGCTGGTCTCGCCCAAGCGGTCGGTGTCGAGCTCGGCTGCGACTGTCGACGACACCGCGGCTATTGCCCTGGTCGCACGCGAGCTGACCAGGCGCAACCGCCCCGTCCGCCTCGACGACTTCCGGCTCGTACCGCAGGGCGAACTGTTCCGCCGGGAAGCCCGCCTGCGCGAGCGCCGGTCCCAACTGGCCGACCTACGGGCCACCGTCGAGCACGAGAGGGCGGACCACGACCAGGCCCGAGCGGCCGACCAGGCCCGAGCCGACCAGTTGACCCGCCAGCTCGACAGCCCCGAGGCCACCACCACAAACGACGACCGCCGGCGCTGGGAGGACGAACGTTCGCTGGCCCGCCACGGTCGGGACGACGCGGCCGACAAGGCCAAGGACGGCTCGGTCGAGCGGGCGGCCGTCGACGCCCTCCTCACCTCGATCGACGCCTTCCTGGTGACCATCCACGCCGTCCCGGCTGGGGGCGACCGTTCGCCCATCGTGCTCGCCTCCCTGCGCGAAGGTCTGCGGGGCCAGGGCGGGACCTCGCCGGAGATCTCGCGCGTCCTCTTCCTCAAAGCGGCCGCCGGCTCGGTCGACCAGCTCTTCTCCGACCGCCCCATGTGGCTCGACGACAAGCTCCACACGGTGGCGTCGGTCAGCGTGTCCTACTGGCTGGTCGACGTGGCCACCAGCAACGTCCTGGCCGCGGGCGTCACGTCCGGGGCGGCCGAGCTGAAGGTGCGCATCGGCGAGTCCTTCCGCATCGACACCGGCGGCACCCCCAGCCGCTAGCCGCCCGGCTGGACTAGGCCGTACTAGGCCGTGGTCGTGACCCGTTCGGAGAGGACGCGCGACGAGCCGCCGGGGGCCATGGTGACGCCGAACAGGCAGTCGGCGGCCTCCATGGTGCGCTTCTGGTGGGATACGACCACGAGCTGGGCCTCGGCCCGGAACTCGTCGAGCAGGCGCAGGAACCGGTGGAGGTTGACGTCGTCGAGGGCGGCCTCGACCTCGTCGAGCAGGTAGAAGGGCGACGGGCGGCTGCGGAACACGGCGAACAGGAAGGCCATGGCGCACAGCGAACGTTCGCCGCCCGACAGCAGCGACAGCTTGCGGGCGCTCTTGCCCCCGGGCCGGGCCTCGATCTCGACCCCCGACTCCAAGATGTGCTCGGGGTCGGTCAGCCGCAACCTCCCCTCGCCGCCCGGGAAGAGGGTCTCGAAGAGAGAGACGAAGTTCTCGGCCACGTCGGCGTAGGCGGCTGCCAGCAGCCCGGTCATCTCCGCCTCCACCGAGCGGATGACCCGCGCCAGGTCACGGCGGGTCGTCTTCACGTCGTCGATCTCGGTCGTGAGGAACTCCTCCCGCTCCCGCAGGGCCGTCAGCTCCTCGACGGCCAGCGGGTTCACCGGCCCCAGCAGGCGGATCTCCCGCTCGACCTCCCGGGCGCGGGTACCGGCGCTGGTGCCCGCGGGCAGCGGTGGGCACTCGGCCGCCATGGCCTGCTCGGGCTCGCAGTCGAGGTCGCGGCGCAGGGCCTCCACGGCCGTCTCCAGGCGCAGCCGGGTCTCGGCCCCCTCGATCTCGGTCCGGCGGGCGGCTGCCCGGCACTCCTCCAGGGAACGCTCGGTGTCCGCCCGCAGTTGGCGGGCCGAAGCCAGCCGGGCCGACAGCTCGCGAGTGGCGGCCGCCCGGCGCCGGCGACGTTCTTCGAGGTCGGCCAGGTGCTCGTCGATGGTGGACGACACTGCCTCCACGGCCGCCGACAGCCGCCGGACGTGGGTCAGGTCGGTGCGGCTGCGCCCGGCGCGTACCTCGGCCTGGCTGCGGGCCGCCCGCAGGGCCTCCATGCGTGCCTCCCCGTCGCGGAGGCGGCCGCGCAGGTCGGCCTGGCGGGCGGCCAGAGCGTCGGACTGGGCCGTGATCTGCGCCCGCCGGGCGGCCAGGGCCTGGCCCTCCCAGGCCACGTCGTCGCGTTCGGTGTCGAGGTCGGCGGGGACGCCGTCGCCGGTACTCCCAGGGGCCTCGGGGGCGGCGAGGGGCAGCGACAGTTGGCTGTCGAGGTTGGCGGCCCGCTTCTCGTCCTCGCTCACCCGGGCGGCCACCGAGGCCCGCTGGGCCCGCTCGGTGGCGGCCGCCGCCTGGGCCTGGCGCAGGTCGGCCTCGGCCGCGGCCAGGGTGGCGGCGCCCGTCGCCATCGCCTCGCGGCACACCTCGGCCGCGGCCGCCTGCTCGTCG